>JBBSAN010000724.1:0-4043 GCA_038252265.1 Chloroflexia bacterium | reverse complement strand
GTACATCGTACAAGCGGAAGAGCAGGCGCATCATTGTTGTTTTGCCGCTGCCGGTTCGTCCGAGTACCCCGAGTACGTGCCCTGGAGCAACTCGAAATGAGACGCCTTTCAGCACCGGATCACCTTCAAAATAGCTGAAATGCACATCCTCGAAGGCCACCGCACACGGGGTCGAAGTACCGGTCACTGTCGGTCGGGGCGTGGCCGATCCGGGAGGGGGGGTCACCACCGGGGTGTGGGTCGGGGTGTTCGTCGGGGCCGTCGGGGTCCAGGTCGGCGTGTTCGTCGGCGTGGGGGTCCAGGTCGGCGTGTTCGTGATCGTCCGCGTGGGGGTATTGGTCCGGGTCAGCGTGACCGTTCGCGTCGGGGTGGGTGTCCGCGTCGGTGTCACGGTCGGAGACGGTGTCGCCGAGGGGGTGATACAGGTGAGGGGAATGACCGGAGCCACCTCGACGGTGGTCACCGGGCCATTCGCGTCCTGCCCGCCTGCGGCGATGAGGAGGCTGTTGAAGCCGGTCCCGCCGAGGAAGTTCCGCGCCACGGTGAGCGGGTAGCTGACCGCCCAGCTATCGTTGGCCGGGTTGTAGACCTGCAAAAGGCCGATGCTGCTGGGCGCGGCGAACGGATCAGCCTGGGCACCGTTCAGGAAGGGAGTGCCGCCGCCGAAGATAAAGATCTCGCCGCCCGACACAGCGGCGCCTGGACCGTAGACCCCGGTTAGCTCATTGGCGCGGGTCGCCCAGGTATCGTTGGCGATATCGTAGTCATAGGCGCTGTTCACCGCTGCGCCACTGGTATTGGCCCCGCCCATGATATAGAGGTGGCCGTTGACCACACCGGAGCCCGCCCCGCTGACCGCCCCCGGCATGTTCTGCTTGGTCGTCCAGGTATCGCTGACGACACTATACTCCCAGGTCTGGTTTTGCGAGCCGAACCCGTTGGTGTTGGAGCCGCCCGCCAGGTAGATCTTGCCGTTATAATAGCCCCCGCCCGCCAGGATTCGGACATCGGGCAACGGCGCGCCGGTCGTCCAGGTATTAGCGGTCACATCATAGATGAACGTGGTATTCGAGACTACACCGGCATTGAGCACCCCGCCGAAGCTATAGATCTTGTTGACATTCGGGGCATAGATCGCCGTGTTGCCCCCCACCGCCAGGGGGATCGGGCTGAGCGTCGCCCAGGTGTTGGCGACCGGATCGTAGCGAGCCAGGCGATTGAGCACCGTGCTGGCCCCCAATCCCCCCACGGCATAGGCATACGTGCCATCATTGTCCATGCCCATCGCCCGCCCCGCCGGGGCTAACGCCGCCACCGGGGTCCAGGGACCCGCCCCCAACCCCGTACAGGTAGGGGTGGCCGACGCGGGCAGCGCGGTGGGGGTGCCGGTGGGGGTGGCAAACCCGCCGGGCCGACCATCGCTACTCAGGCGGGGCGACACCGCCACCTGACTCGCGCCCGGTTCGTCGGCGCGGGCCGCCGCCGTTGGGCTGGGGGCCACCGCCAGGAGCAGGGCCAGCCCCAGGGCTAGCGCCACCAGCAGCGCGCCGCTCACCCACCATACCCGGTTGTTCAACTTCAGTGCAGATATCAACAAAGGCTCCTTTCCTCGCTGGGCCGTTTGGGTTGGGGTCAAGGGGTCCCACGGGAAGAGAAACACAACCACACCGGTAGCGGGCGGGGCGATGACTTTCCACAGGCCACATTATAGCTACTACTGGCGCAAAGAGCAACTATGGTTCCCATAACGAAGAGGAGGCGCGGGTGCGCCTCCTCGGTTCGTGCTATCGGGTGTCCGGCGTGCTCAGCGCCGGGCGGGCGTGGAGCAGTTGGGGAAGAACGCGGCAGCCGCGATCTTCGCCATTTGCCCACGGGTGGCGTTGTTGTTCGGGCGGAAGTAGGGGCGATTGGTCGGGCTGACGCACGGCTCAAACGGCCCGCCGCAGGGGTAGCCGCTGATGATCCCCCGGCTTGCCATCCGCTCGATGGTGACATAGAACGTGCTGCCCGGCGGCACATCCTCGAAGGTCTGGCCGGTGGGCGTTTCGGTCCAGCCCGCCGCCCCGCTGGTGATCTTGGAAAGCTGGCCGCGGGTCACGTTGTTGCCAGGGCGGAAGTAGGGGCGATTGTTCGGGGCGACGCACGGCTCGAATGGCCCGCCGCAGGGGTAGCCGCCGATGATGCCGCGCCCGGCCAGCCGTTCCACCCACAAGGCGAACGTGCTGCCCGGCGGGACATCTTCAAACGTCTGCTGGCTGCTGGGGATGACATCAGAGAAGCCTGCCGACTCGGAGACGATCTTCGCGGTCTGGCCGCGGGTCACGTTGTTGTTCGGGCGATAGTAGGTGCCGGGACACGGCTCGCCGGGGCCGCCGCAGGGATACCCGCCGACGATGCCCCGGCAGGCCAGGCAGCGGATGTAGTCGTAGAACGTGCTGCCGGGCGGCACATCATTGAAGGTCAGGGTGCAGGCGGTCGGCTGCGGGGTCACCGTCGCCGTCTGCGAGGGCTGGGGCGGTCCAGTGACGGTCGCCTGGACAGTGGGCGTGCGCGTCGGCGAATTCGTCAACGTCGGCGGCCCGGTGATGGTCGGCTGCACGCTTGGCGTGCGACTCGCTGTAGGCGTGCCGAAGGTGGGGGTCCAACTAGGGGGCACCGTGCTCGTCCGGGTGTTGGTCGGTGATGCGGTGCCGGTCACGGCCACCGTGGGGGTACGGGTCGCCGTGGGGGTACGGGTCGCCGTGACCGTCCCACCAGGCGTGCTGGTCGCGGTCGGCGTGCCCCCGACGGGGAAGGCGAGCCGGACCACCTGCGGCTCGTGGTCGCTGGCCTGGTTGGCGAACTCGGAGTTGACGTGGACCACGTCAAACGTGTAGGGCACCGTGGCCGAAATGTTGTTGCTGACCAGGATGTGGTCCAGGTCCTGCGAATTGCCGTCGAACACGTAGGTGTAGCGCTCCGGCAGCGGCAGGGAGAGAACCAGGTCGTTTAGTACCGAAGGCGCGCCTTTCAGCGTCACCAGCGTGTCCGAGAAGTTGAAGTCGTTCAGGTCGCCCAGCACGACGATGTTGGCGTTGGCATCCAGGGCCAGGATCTGATTGACGAAGTTGTTGACCACCACCGCCTGATTGTGGCGCTGAATCTCGGAACTGCGCGTCGGCGGCTGGAAGTGGCCGAACAGCGGCTCGTCCCCGCCCTTCGAGTTGAAGTGGTTGCCGATGACGAACACCCGCTGGCCGTTGACCAGGAACTCGCCCGCCAGCGGCTTGCGGCTGCTGCTCCAGGCGGTGTTGGTCGGGTCCACCCGGCCCGGGCTGAAGGACAGCAGTGGTCCCTGCGGGCCGGGGAGGATGGTCGTGGCGCAGGTGGAGCAGCCGCCCGCCCGGTCCACGAAGGTGATGCCCCGGTCGGTGCGGAAGAGGAAGCCCTGGCGGATGTTGCCGCCCGGCTGGCCCCCATCCTGATCGTTGACCGGGTTGATCTGGCGATACTGGTAGGTGGGGCCGCCCGCGTTGGTAATGGCGGTGATCAGCATACCCCAGGTTACGCTGGCATCCACCGTCCCGTCATCCGTCGCGCCGCTGTTATCCTGGATCTCTTCGATTGAGATGATGTCGGGCGACTTGACGTTGTTGACGATCAGGCCCGCCAGGGTGGCGAACTTCGCCGGGGGATCGCTCGGGGCGAGGTTCTCGACGTTGAAGTTGCCGATGGCGATCTGGTTCGGTCCGGCGGGGGTTGCCACTTCCTGGGCTAGCCCGCTCGACACGCCGGTCAGCGCCTGGGTGATCGACAGTTTGAAGTTGCCGAAGCTGTAGTCCATGATGCCCACCGCCGGGCCGCTGAAGTGGTCGCCCACGTTCACGCTGGGCACCGGCAGGTTGGTGTCGTCCAGGAAGATCCGCTCCGGGTTGAAGTCGTTCGGCTGGATGATGATCCCGCCCCGCGTGGTGCGGACCCCCGCCCCGTTGGCTCCGTCGTCGGCCAGCACCGGGATTTCACCGAAGCTGTTGGTCGGGCCAACCGCGACCGGGTTGTTCACC
>JBBSAN010000723.1:0-4060 GCA_038252265.1 Chloroflexia bacterium | reverse complement strand
GGCTGATCCACTAATTCCCAGGCACAGAATCGTTCAACATGAGCGGGTGCGAATCGACGTGAAATAGTGGTGCCAACGCGTTTATGAACGACCGGTGTTGGGCCGTTCGCTGCTCAATTCCATGGCAGCCATTGTACAAAGTCGAGCTTAGGCGCAGACGAGGTGATTGACTACACCACCACGCGCTTTGAAGAGGCGGCGCGTGACGTGGATCTGGTGCTGGACACGCTGGGCGGTGACACCCAGGAGCGATCCTGGCGCGTGCTCAAACCCGGGGGGCTGCTCATTTCCCTGGTGCATCCGCCATCCGAGGAACGGGCCGCCGCCCACCAGGCGCGGGGCCGCTTCTTTATCGTCGCGCCGGATCACGCGCAGCTGGACGACATCGCCCGGCTGATCGACAGCGGCCAGCTCCAGACGTTCGTGGCGGCAGAATATCCCCTGGCGCAAGCCCGCGAGGCGTTTGCCTTTGCCACCAGCGGCCATCGGCACGGCAAAACGGTGCTGCGTGTTACCCCCTAGTGGGGCGGAGACACGCAGCGACGACCAGGCCCCATCCGGGGTCAATAGAGAAGAGGTGGGAGAATGATCAAGCGTAAAATCGACCGGCTACGGCCCGCCTGGTTGATCGGAACCGGCGTAATCCTGGGCATGCTCCTCATGCTGGAGTGGGGTGGGGTCGGCGCGCAGGCCATCGGGGGCGCGCCGGTCGCCGCCCAGACCGGGTGCCAGACCTTCGCGGCAACCGGGCACCAAGTGTGCGGGAAATTTCTCGACTACTGGAACACCCACGGTGGCCTGGCCCAGCAGGGCTACCCGCTGAGCGAAGAGTTCAGTGAAACCAGCACCCTCGACGGCAGGCCGTACACGGTGCAATACTTCGAACGCGCCGTCTTCGAGCAGCACCCGGAGAATGGGCCGCCGTATGATGTGTTGCTGGCGCAACTCGGCACCTACCAGGGCCGGGCGAAGTACGCCCAGGGCTTCCCGACCACGACGGGCCAGGTGCCCTTCTACGAAGATCGCACTGACCCGGTCGCCGCGTTGGTGTCGTTCTACAACGCCATCACCCGCCAGGAGTACGAACGGGCCTACAGCTACTTCCAGGGCGCGCCACACCCCGACCCGGCGCTGGTTGGACCATATGCTGCGTGGGCCCAGGGCTACGCGACTACCAGGGCGGTGACGGTCGCGGCGGGCAAACCTGTCGCGGATGCGGGGGCCGGGAACCTCTATGCCACCTTCCCGGTGGTCCTCACCGCCACCCACACCGATGGCAGCCCTCAGGTGTTCACTGGCTGCTATGTTATGCACCGGGTCAACACCGGCATTTCGCCAAATCCCAACGACGAATTGTGGAGCATCACTGCGGCGCGGATCGGAGCGGCCCCGGCCAATACTGCGGTCGCACAGTTGCTGGCCCAGACCTACACCCGCTAGCAGACGCCGCCGGGGCAGCGTCTGCTAGCGCAACGGGCGGCCTTCGGTCAGGCCATCTGCCCTCGCCCGGCTAAAATCGAGTGATCGTACTGGAACCCGCTATTCGCTACAAGCAGACAAAGGAGCAACGACAATGAACAAGACCATCGTCTTCGTGCATGGTGCCTGGCTGACTTCGCTCTCTTGGGAGAACTTCATCCCGTACTTCGAGAACAAGGGCTACACCTGCCTCGCCCCCGAGTGGCCGTACCGGGACGCCTCCGTCGCGACCTTGCGGGAGAACACGCCGCCCGCCCTGGCCCAGGTCGGGGTCAAAGAACTCACGGATCATTATGAAAGCATCATCCGGGCGTTGCCCGAGCCGCCGATCCTGATCGGCCACTCTTTTGGCGGGCTGATCGTGCAGCAATTGCTGGATCGTGGCCTGGGCAGCGCGGGCGTCGTGCTGGACTCGGCTGCCCCGGAAGGGGTGCTTGCGGTGGACTGGGCGGTCTTGCGCTCGAACTCGGGCGTCCTGTTCAAGTGGATGGGCTGGGACCATGTGGTCACGATGTCCTTGCCCGAATTCCAGTTCTCCTTCACCAACACGTTCCCGGAAGAGGATCAGCAGAAGTACTACGACCGCTACGTCGTGCCGGAGACCGGGCGCATCTTCTTCCAGGCCGCCTTCGCCCCGCTGGACCCGCATCATGCCCTGCACGTCAATTTTAAGAACAATGCGCGGGTGCCGCTCCTAATGATTGCGGGCGAACTGGACCACATTGTGCCCGCGCACGTGGTCCGGTCCAATTACGAGCGCTACCAGCACGCCACCGCCCGCACCGATTTCCACGAGTTTGCCGGGCGCGCCCACTTGCTCATGGCCCAGGAGGGCTGGGAAGAGATCGCCGCGTATAGCGCCACCTGGCTGGACCAACTCGCCCAGCAGACGCCCAACCCGCCGGTCGCCGCCCTGGCCTAACAGGCTAGCTCGGCAGGGGGCCTGGCCTGTCCCAGGGGGAGCACCGGTGCCTGGGCGAGGCGCCGGTGCTCCCGCTACGGGGCGGTGGTCCGGGCTGGAGCGGCTGCCCGCAGGGCCGGCTAGCTCCAATACTGTTCAAATAAGGTTTGCAGTCCGTCCCTCCCGCCCAAGAAAGTCACTGGAACCACAAGCGCAGCCGCACCACGACGGCTAAATCAGTTTGCAGCGACCAACGTTGAAGGTGAGATCAGGCCCTTTAGACGCCGGACGATGTGCGGCTGAAAGCTTATTTGAACAGTATTGCTCCTAAGCGGAGCCGCGCGGGGGCAACACGACGCCTTTGGGACACTCCCCCTTGTCCCCTCTTTGGCAGGACGTCGTTTTGCGTGCTTCCTTCTCGTCGCCGGTCCCAAAGCCGTTCCACAAGCACCGTCCGTTTTACGGACGTTAATGATCATGCCTGAGCAAACCTGGCGGATCTTTCCCGTTTAGTCTGCGGGACTAGCGGACGCCGCCCGGGCTGGTCGGTGTTCCCCCCACCCCCATCCCCGGCTACCCCAAGCCGCAACACTAAGGGCGACCGCCTAAACAAGTTGACCAACAACTGAGTTGCAGCACATCTGTGAGCGCGACACATCTTCGTTACAACGTCAACTTGTTTAGGCGGTCGCCCTAAGATCCACTTCGACCGGCTATCCCCTCCATTCGGCGGCACCCTGCTTCTTTTCCGGTGCGACCTGAGCGACCAATTTTCACACCCGGCCCGCCGTCGCCACTCGCCGGGGTCCATCGGCATAAACCTTGCTCTTGACTTAGAGCGCTCTAACTTTCATATAATAAGCGGGTGACCGATTTTCGGCACCGGGGAAGGATGGGAAATAGCCATGAACAGCCATTTACCGGACACCGGCACGGCGCTGCTGACGTCGGACGGTCAGCCATCCGCCGCCCCCCGGAGACGGACGGGAACGTACACGGTGCAGCAGGCCGCTGCCCTGAGCGGGCTGAGCGAGCATACGCTGCGCTACTACGAGCGGATCGGCTTGATCCAGCCGGTGCTGCGGCAGCGGACCAGTGGTCATCGCCGCTATAGCTCAGCCGACCTGACCAAGCTGGAGACCCTGGCCTGTTTGCGCGCCACCGGGATGCCGATCGAGCAGATGCGGCGCTATTTTGCGCTGCGTTCCCACGGCGCGGACGCTGCCGCCGAGCAACAGGCGCTCCTCGCGGAGCACCTGCACGAATTGCATCGGCGTATGGCCGCGCTCCAGCAGCATATTCAGTATGTCGAGCGCAAGATCGACTACTGGAGCGCGGTCGAGGCGCAGGATGATCCGGCAGCGGCCCGGATCGCCCGCGAGGCGCGCGAGCTGATCCTCGCTATTTTCGCCGAGCGCGGCTGATCATTCAGCCACGGCCATTACCTAGATTAGCTATCTGGAAGGGACACCCTCATGAAAGCAGCTCTTATCTATGGCCCCCGCGACGTGCGCTTCGAGGAGCGCCCCGACCCGGCGATCCGCGAACCGACGGACGCCATCATCCGGATCACGGCCACCTGCGTGTGTGGGTCCGATCTGTGGTCCTATCGCGGCGTCGATCCGGTCCCTCAGCCGATGCCGATGGGACACGAGTACTGCGGCATCGTGGAGGAGCTCG
>JBBSAN010000722.1:0-4062 GCA_038252265.1 Chloroflexia bacterium | reverse complement strand
GCGACGGCGGATCAGCGACGCGACGAGGCATCGAGAGCTGGCCTGTTGGCACCCCAGCGGCCCCATAAGCCGGTCATCGCGCCGATCCGGGGCGTCTCTGCTCTACGATGCTTTGTGCGTGCAAAACTATTGGCCGCACCCTTCAAACCGTCCCACGTTGCACAAGAGGGGCCGAATCTACTAAAATACAGGGGTGCCTGTGCAGGATCACGGGAGGCGGCGGGAAATTTCCGGTTTCCCCGGCCAGAGGGTGATACGGGAACTGAACGGAGCAACCTCACCCGACCCGCCGCCCCCGCGGCCTAGAGCAGGCGACACCACATGATGCACGAAACTGAGATGCTGCGCGACGGGCGCGCCGTGAAGCTGGCCTTTATTGGAGCATATGGCTGCGGAGCGAAGCCCGCCGCCTGGATTCGCCGCTATGAGCACGAGGCGCGGGCGCTGGCCGATCTGGCCCTGGCGTTGGACGTGGCCCGCCGCTTGCCCGCCCCCACCCCTGCCGAGGTGCAGCGGGCTGCCGGGTGGCTGCGGCAGGCGCTGTGGCAGCGGCGGGCGGCGACCCGGCCCCAGTAACCCCCCACCGGCGGCGCGGCAGCACCCAGCGTCCAACCTAGCAAGGACTCGTTATGCCCGACCGCTGGCAACCGATCCGCGAACGCGCCGCCCAGGAACGTACCCAGGCCCAGGCCCGGACCCCTGCCGAGGGGCTGGCCCTGGCCCACGCGGCGCTGATCGAGGCCGGGCTGGAGGTCTTCGCCCTGCCGCCCGGCGACCCCATGCTGGGGGGGGCGCGCGCCCTGTTCGACGGCGAGTATGTGGCCTACGACAGCACCCTGCCCCGGCCCGCCGCCGCCTTCAGCCTGGCCCACGAACTGGGCCACCGCTGCCTGCACGGCGCGGGCGCGGCCTGTTCGGGCGAGGATATCAACGAGGAATGGACGACAGAGCGCCCCCCCACCGGCCCCGGCATCGTGGAGGTCTACAATCCCCGCGCCCAGCAAGAATTAGAGGCGAACGTCTTCGCCGCCGCCTTTCTCATCCCGTCCGCCGAATTGCGCCCGCGCCTGCTGGCCGGTGCCCGCCTCCCCGATCTCGCCGCCCAATACGGCGTGTCTGAAACCGCGATGGCGAACGCGCTCGCCGCCGTCCTTTTCGGCCCTATGCCCCAATCCGTCACCACCCCAACCCCCCACGTCCAACCCGCAACCCCCATCCGCCTCGACCCTACCCAGGAAGCCGCCGCCACCGTCGCCGCCGGGCCGGTGCTGGTGGACGCCGGGCCGGGCACCGGGAAGACACGTACGCTGGTCGAACGGGTCCTCTTTTTGCTGCGACGGGGGGTGGCTCCCGGCAACATCCTGGCCCTCACCTTCTCCAACCGTGCCGCCGCCGAGATGCGCGAACGGCTGACCCTGGCCGCCCCAACCCAGGCCCCCGCTCTCACGGTCGAGACGTTCCACGCCTTCTGCTTGCGCCTGTTGCGGGAGTATGGCCCGGCGGTCGGGCGAGCGGTCCCCGCGCTGATCCACCCGCTGGACGCCGCCGTGCTGCTGGAGCAACATCTGGACGAGTTGGGGCTGGAACACTATTTCAACCTGCACAACCCCGGCCTGTGGCTGCGCGATATCATCGGGGCGATCAGCCGGGCCAAAGACGAACTGGTCGAGCCAGATCGCTACATGGAACTGGCCCAGGCCGCCCGCGCCGCCGCCCCGTCCGACGACGAAAAGGCGCAGAAAGCGGCGGGCAAGTGGATCGAGGTGGCCCGCGTCTACACCGTGTACGAGCGGCTGCTTCAGGAGCGCGGACTGCTCGACTTCGGCGGGCTGGTGGGCGAAACGGTCCGGCTCCTGCGTGATCACCCCGCCCTGCGCGCTCAACTCCAGCGCACCTACACCCAGATTCTGGTTGATGAGTATCAGGATATGAACCGGGCCAGCGGCGTGCTGTTACAGGCGTTGGCGGGCGAGGGACGCGGGCTGTGGGTGGTGGGCGACCTGCGCCAGGCGATCTACCGCTTCCGGGGGGCCTCGCCCGCCAACATCACCCAGTTTGGCACCGATTTCCCCGGCGGGCGGCGGCTCAGCCTGGGGGTGAACTATCGGTCGGACGCGCAACTGGTCCATCTGTTTCGCACCGTCGGCGGGGCCATGCCCCTGGTGGACGCGCCTCCCGCCGACTGGCAGCCCGCCCGGCCTGCCGCCACCGCCCCCAACGTCTGGATGGCCCAGGCCAGCGACGAACGGGCCGAAGCGCGGGGCATCGCTGCCGCCGTCCAGGAGCGCCACGCTGCCGGGCGGCCCTACCGCGAACAGGTCATCCTCTGCCGCACCCACCGCCAGGCCGAGCCAATTGCCCGCGAACTGGAGCGCCAGGGTATCCCCGTCCTCTACCTCGGCCCGCTGTGCGAGCGCCCGGAAGTGCGCGATCTGCTGGCGCTGCTCTCGCTGGCGGCGGAGGGCAGCACCGGGCTGCTGCGCGCTGGAGCCATGCCGGATCACCTGTTCCCCCGCGCCGAACGAATCAAGCTAATCCAGTATGCACACGAAGAAGACCTCCCGTTTCCCGCCGCTTTGCGCCAGGCCGACGCGGCGGGGCTGTCGCCGGAGGGGGTCGCCGCCTGTGGGATCCTGGCCGACATGCTTGACACGATTGGCTATTCGGCCAGCCCCTGGCACTTCCTGGTGCGCTATCTGTTCGGGTACAGCACCATCCCGGCACGCTTGCTGGGCGAGACCAGCGCCGCCGCCGCACAACAGCGCCTCGCCATCGGCCAACTGCTGGCCCTGGCCCGCGAGTGGGGAAGCCGCCCCCGGCCCGACGACGACCCGCTTTCGCCGCTTCAGGGGTTCCTGACCTATATCCGCCGCCTGGTCGCCAACAAGGAAGACACCTCGGCCCTGCCGCCGGAAAGCGACGACCTGAACGCGGTGCGCGTGCTGACCATCCACGCCAGCAAGGGGCTGGAGTTCCCGGTGGTCTACCTGCCCAACCTGGCCGACCGGCGCTTCCCGGCGCGGGAGCAGCATGACCCGGTGCCCCCGCCGCCGGGCCTGCTGGCGGGCGAGGCGGGCGACCGGTTGTCAGAAGAAACGTGCCTCTTTTTCGTCGCCCTCAGCCGCGCCCGCGATGAACTGGTCCTCAGCGTGGCCGAACGCTACGGGAAGATGAAGTACGCGCCCTCGCCCTTACTCGATCTGGTGCAGCCGTTCTTCGCCGGGGTGACCCCGATCCGCCTGGCCTGGGAGGACGGGGCCGCCGCCGAGCTGCCCGACGAGACCGCGCCGGACCCCGCGCCGCTGGATCATCCGCTGGAGATGAGCGAGATCGAACTCTATATGCGCTGCCCGCGCCGCTATGAGTACAACCGGGTGATCGGGCTGGACGAGCCGGGGGGCAACGACGGCTACCGGCACTTCCACGGCTCCCTGCAACGCACCCTGGCTCACCTGCGCGCCCTGCGCCGTGCGGAGACCCTCCCCCTCACCGCGCCGGAGGCGATCGCCCTGCTGGACGCCGATTGGGCCGAGCACGGCCCCTGCGACCATGTCCATGCCCCGCTCTACGCCCGCATCGCCGCCACGATGGTCACCCGCTACTGGACGCAACTCCAGGCAGGCGCGGCGACGGCTGCCTGGCAGGAGGAGATGGTCGCGGAAATTGACGGGGTGCCGGTGCGGATCAAGATCGACGCGGCGGAGGAGTTGCCCGACGGCAGCCTGCGCCTGGTGCGGCACCGCCTGGGCCGCCCGAACGAGACCGATGGCCGGGCCGAGCGGCTGGCCGTCCTGCGCCGCTTCGCCGCCGAGCGCGTCCCCCACGACCACGAGATCCGCATCGAATTGGAATACCTGGACAGCGGCGAGACGGTGCCGGTCAAGGCCGGGGGCCGCCATGATGATAACCGGATGCACAAAGTGGAGGAGGCGGTGCGTGGCATCCGTGCCCGCCGTTTCCCCGCCGCCCCCGCCGCCGCCGACGATTGCCGCACCTGCCCCTACTGGATGATCAACCCGGCGTGACGGGTGCCCGGCGACATTCTATAGCCCCGGAGGGGCG
>JBBSAN010000721.1:0-4063 GCA_038252265.1 Chloroflexia bacterium | reverse complement strand
CCCGAACGCCGCCGCCAGCAGCCCCAACCCGGTCAGGGGCAGGAGCCAGCTCCACTGCGCGGCCAGTTCACTGTTGATGAGCCGCAGCACGCCGGGCGTGCCGGTGTTGAACGAGTTGCCGCCGCCGCCTGCGCCGCCAGGTCCGTTCCCATCGGTCGGGGGGGTGAAGTTGCCGGGTGCTGTAGTCGTGCCGGTGGTGCCCGTCGTGGTCTGGGCATTGGTCAACGGCGAGGTGTTGGCCCGATCTGCCGCGTTTGCGCCGCCCAACTGTTCGCCCTGGCCGGTGATGCGGCCCAGGCCATTGTAGCCCAAGGCCAGTTCGAGGACGCTGTTGGTCTGGCTGCCGCCGACGTAGGGGCGCATACTGGCCGGGGTCAGGTCCACCGCCCCGGCCCAGGAGAGCGACACGCTCAGCGCGATAATTCCGGCGAGGGTCAGGTGGAGCAAGCGCCTTTTCCAGCTCAGCGGCGCGGCCACCAGATAGAGGAGGAAGAAGGTCGGTAGGACGATCCAGGCTTCCAGCATCTTGATGTTGAAAGCGACCCCGACCAGGGCCATGCTCAGCGCCAGGAGCCGGAACCGGCCCTTTTCGGTCGCCAGGGTGATCGCCCAGGCCGCCAGCAGGAGGGTGAACATCAGCCAGGTGTCGGTGTTGTTACTGCGTTCCACCGCCACAGCTATCGGCGTGATCGCCAGGGCCGTCGCCGCCAGGAACCCGGCCAGCGGCCCGAACAGGCGCTTGATCAGGAAGTAGAGCAAGGCCACCGAAGCGACCCCGGCCAGCGCCTCCGGCACCAGCAGGGCCAGCCCGTTGAAGCCGAAGATCTTGGCGCTGAGCGCCTGGATCCACAGCGCCACCGGCGGCTTGTCTACCGTGATAAAGCTCCCGGCGTCGTAGGAGGCGAAGAAGAAGTTTTTCCAGCTCTGGAGCATACTCTGGGCGGCGACCGAGTAATAGGTGTTGCCGTAGCCGTTCTGCGCCAGGTTCCACAGGTTCAGCACCGCCGAGACGGCCAGCGCGAACCCCAACCCCATCCAGGACAGAAGCCTGTCTCGTTCCAGGCGACCCACCAGGGCCGTCGTCCTGGTCATTTGTTTTGTTGCGATCATTGTCGTGTCCTCTCTTCTCTTGCTGAATTAATAGCAAATGATTGCGGGTTCGCACGTCTCCGGGCGGGTGTCCGGCTGTCGCAGTGGCCGCGCCCGTGTGCTTGCCCCACCAATAGTGTAGCGGAACAGCTTTAGAACAAGGCATGAAAGAATTAGAAATCGTTAAGAGTTCAGCGTGCAGGCTCTGGTGGGGCGCGCCGAGGCCGTACAGGCAATAAGAAAGGGCTGTTGCAAAGTCAGTGGATACTGGCCGACCCAGGCTGTGATCCTTCGCTGCGCTCAGGATCTTCGTAGCGGTCCGTGGGGCTGAGGCCACGATCTCGATCTTCCCTGACGATCCGGTGACCCCAACAAGATCCTTCGCTGCGCTCAGGATGACAGAGGTGGACCTTGCAACAGCCATGGGCAATAAGATGCCCGGCGCGATCAGCGGATAATCGCTGATCGCGCCGGGCATGATGCGCACTCCTGCGTTAAATATTTAGGCTTCGATGCGCGGGCGGCTGAACCGGCTCGGCGGCACGCTCCCCACCGCCACGGCGGGAGGCGTCTGCACCCGGCCCGCCAGGGCCACCGGGGCGGTGCGCGGCAGCGCCGCTTTCGTCCGGCCCTGGCGCACGGCCACGATCCGGTAGATCGAGAGGAAGAGGACGCTCGCGCCGCTCCCCCAGTACAACGCCTGGGCCGGGAGGGTCGCGCTGTCGGTGCCGCTGCCCAGGCCGTGGGCGATGGTGAGCACGAACAGAGCGAAGCTCAGCATGTGGAGCATCCGCCAGGCGCGGGTGCCCAGCCGGTCCTTCACATAGAAGCTAAAGGCCACCACGCCCAGCATATAGAGCGCCAGTTGCCCGAACCCCACCCACACGGGCTGATAGTTGCTGCTCATAAACGGCACGAGGATCTGGCCCAGGGTGTAGCCGATGTACTGATCGCCCAGCAGGACTAATGCATGGATTGCCGCGAACCCCAGTCCCAGCAGCGCCGTGAAGCGGTGTAGCTCAAAGCTGCCCGGCATACTCGGCCAGAAGCGGGCCAGCCGGGTGGTAATGCCCAGCCCGGCGAGCATCGAGAGCCAGAACAGGCCAAAGGCGACAAAGGCGCAGGCCCGCGAGATATACCAGTAGGCCTGGGGCGTTGTGCCGCTGAGCGAGCTGCTCAGGGCGGGTACCAGCATCGGCAGCCCGGCCAGGGCGAGCAGCGCGAGAATCGCGAGGGCGACCAACCCCCAGCGCCACCCGTTCCCGCTCTTGCCGGGGGCTTCCGCCGGTTCGTCGTTCCGTTTGGTCGAGAATTGTGCAGACATCAGAGTGCTCCTCTTCTTCGTAGTGGTCGGGCGCGGGTGAGGCGGCAGACCGGGTAGCTTTCTATCTATGCGGTGGGCAGCGGCCCTAGCGCGACGACTTGGTGGTGGTGAATGCCGATCGGATCGTGGTGGTTGTACTGCGCTGGGTCGTCGTGGTTGTGCTGCTCTGGGTGGTGCTCACCACCGGGGTGGCCGTCGCCACGCTCGCTACCGTCGGCTGTGCGGTGGCCGTGGCAACCGCCTGGACGATGTTCGACACCTCGATCACCTGGGCCATGTCCGATGCTTCTACGACCTGGGCGGTGTTCGCCGCCGCCGCGAGGACGGCGGTTTGCGCGTCCTGGTTAGCAGCGAAGCCCCACCCCAGGAGGGTCGCGGCCAGCGAGGCCGCCACAACGACGCCTTGCGCCTTGTCGCTCACCGTCTTGCGGCGGGAGCGGATGATCGTGCGCTGGACCTCCGGCGCGGGTGATTGTTGAGATGATTTGCGTTCCATTTTATTTACCTCTCTTGGCTATGCAGCCGGATGATTGCGTTGTTGGCTATGCAGCCAGATGATTGCTTGCTGGTTCCAGTGTACCTGAGCAAGTTTGGAATTGGGTTAAGAACTATTAAAAACCGGTGAGATTTTGTGGGCAAGATTCCGCACTGAGATCGGGTACGGCAGCAGGTTACTCTCATCAATTTCTAATCAAACTCCGGATTTTCTCTAACCTTGACGCGCTAGACTGTTAATGTAAGGCCGATATAACGGCAACGGCATGGACCATCCCACCGGGAAATGCCCCCCACCAGGGGGCAGACCGATAGATAAAGGAGAGACCCAATGATGGATATCGAGTCGGCAACCGCGCCCGCCAATGAAGGCGAACGCCCGGTGCGCGTCCTGGTGGTAGATGACGAGCCGTTGATCGTACAGATGTTGAGCATCGCGCTCAGCTATGAGAAGTTTGAAGTGAGCATCGCCCGCAACGGCCTGGAAGCGATCCAGCAAGCCAGCACGACCAAACCCGATCTGGTCATCCTCGATTGGATGATGCCTGGTCTCGACGGCCTCGAAGTCTGCCGCCGCCTGCGCAGCGCGGGCAGCGTAGGCATCCTCATGCTGACGGCGCGGGGCGAGGACGAAGATCAGGTGACCGGGCTGGAAAGCGGGGCCGATGATTACCTGATTAAGCCGTTCACCCTGCCGGTGTTGCTGGCGCGGATGAAGGCGATCCTGCGCCGGCGGGGGATCAACCTGCAAACCACCCTGCGCGCCGGGGATGTCTGGCTGGACCGGCAGACCCACCGGGTGCAGCGGGGCGACCGCCCGGTGGAGTTGACTCCGCGCGAGTTCGACCTGCTGGAGATGCTGCTCTCGCACCCGCGCCAGGTCTTCTCGCGGGAAGCGATTGTGAACCGGGTGTGGGGCTACGATTATTTTGGCGACACGAACGTGGTTGATGTTTACATCCGCTACCTGCGCGAGAAGCTGAACGACGAGGAGCGCGTCCTGATCCGTAGCGTGCGCGGCGTAGGCTACAGTCTGGAGCCGAGTGATGACCGGGACTGAGCGCAACGAGCAGGCCGCCCGGCCCGCGACACCCGGCGGGATCTTCCGCCGAGTGATGTGGAACATCCCCCTGGGTTGGCAGTTGAGCGCGCTCT
>JBBSAN010000720.1:0-4076 GCA_038252265.1 Chloroflexia bacterium | reverse complement strand
CGCCGTGCCGGCCTGCACCAGCAGCCGGGCGGTGGTGCCCGGCGCATAGCTCGCCTGATCGGCGGTCGCCACCAGATCCTCTGCCGACCACGGAGGCATCACCCACGAGGCGGTGCTGCCGGCCAGGTAGACCCACAACGGCTCCTCGGCGGTTAGCAGCGTCCCGGTGGTGTCGGTGGTGACGGCGCGGACGACGAAATTGCCCAGTAGCGGGAGGGGCAAGGTCGTGGTCACGACTCCGCTTTCGCCCGTGACGCCCAGCCCGCTGCTCAGGGCCGCGGTCAGTTCATTGCGCCCGGTGAGCACATAGAGGCCCATCGTCACCGGCTGCCCGATGACGACCCGGCCTTCCAGATCGCGCACCTCGGTGGTCGCCGTGAGCACGCTGCCGGGGGTGAACGCCCGGTCACTGAGGGCCAGATGGAGCGCCAGCCGCCCGGCGTGTACCGGCAGCGGCACCGTCCAGGTGGTCTCGTTGCCCGCTCGGTCACGGGCCTGGGCCGCCAGTTGCAGCACCGCGTCGCCGCCCCGCAGGAGGGGCAAGGGGAGGGCCGGGCTGAACAAGCCATCGGCCCCGGTCGTGCCGGTAATCGGCGCAGTGGCCGCCACCCCCCCCGCCAGAGTCAGGGTCACCACCACACCGGGCACCGGGGTGCCCGCCCCATCCAGGGCCAGCAGGGTCGGGGTGAACACCGACCCGGCGAAGAGCGACTCGGGAACGGGCGTCGCCAGTTGGAGCCGCAGGACCGCCGGGGCGGCAGGCGGGGCGACCGGCACCGGTTGGCGGGTCAGCGCGCCGCCCACTTCTACTTCCAGGGCGTAGGACCCGGCAGCCAGCGCCGGAGCCAGGGCGAACGAGCCAACCACCGCCCCCAGCCGGTCGGGTTTGAGCGTCAACACGCCCAGGATCCGGTCTGCGGGGTCGCGCAGGCGCACCTGGATGGTGGCCCCTCCGGTGCCGTTGTCTTCGGCGGCACCGGGCACGACGGCGGTGAAGCGCACGGCATCACCGGGCGCATAGCGAGGCCGGTCGGTGATGATCGTGGCCGCCAACGCCGGGCCGCTCCGGGCGGGCAGGGCCGTCGCATCAACCAGGGCCAGGCTGGGGACGGTGCCGCGCTCGACCAGGGCCACGGCGGGGGAGGCTCCCGGCGGTAGGGTGGTGCTGAACAGGCCGTCGCCGTCGGCGTCGCCGGTTAACAACGGCGTGCCCTCGGCAGTGAACAGGCTCACCTGCGCCCGGCCTTTGGCGTTGGCCGCTGGGACGACCAGATCGCCGGTCCAGACCAGCGCGTGGTCACCCGCCGCGATCAGGACCGGCCCGGCCTCGCTGACCATGACCACCCGCTGATCCCCCCCGGCCCCCGGTGCCCCGGCGACGAGCAAATAGGCTCCCGGTTCGCGCACGGGCAGCACGGTCTCGCTGGTCACCCCCGGCGACAGGGCACGCCCCGGTGCGAGGTTGCCGGTCCAGGTCTGCACTAGCCGCAGGCCAGCGAGATCCAGGCTGGGCCACGGCCCGGCGGCGGGGGCCGAGCGGTCGGCCACCAGCCAGGGCAGCACGGCGATCAGTTGGTCGCGGGGGAGCGCATAGAGCGAGAAGGTGGCGCGGGAGGGCGGCGGATCGCCCACTTCCGAGCCAACCATATAGGTAATCGGCGGGGTGACCGCGTTGGCGGTCAGCGCCAGGGAGAGCAGGCGGGGACCGGCCAGGAGGATGGCGTCTTTGCGCGCCCCAACCTGGAAGCGCCAGGTCGCCGGGACGAGCGCGCCGCCCGTCTTGTCGTGTGCCCCCCCGGTCAGGGTCACCGTTACCGCGCCCGCCGGGAGGGGGGCCACCGGTCCGATCCGCAGCACGCGTCCATCCGGTTCGGCCTGGACGAGGCCCTGGAGGTGCCAGGGTTGGCCCGGCGCGCTCTCGCCGTCCAGGCGCAGCGCCGCCTGCACGCTGGCCGGGTCCATCGGCTCGCTAAAGGTGAGCACCAGCGTGGCCGTGGGCACGACACTGCTCTGACCGGGCGCAGGGCTAACGTCGAGCAGCAACGGGGGGTCGCGGGTAACAAAGCTCCAGAGTGGTCCCGGTGGCAGGGTGGCCCCGCTCAGCCCCCTGGCTCCGTCGCGCAGGGCCACGGTGTAGGTGACGCCGCGCAGGAGGCCGCCTGCGCCGGGCTTGAAATGGAGTTCGTTGTCGGCATCCCAAGCAAAGCTGCCGGGCGCGGGCGGGTCCAGCCAGAAGGCCCGCTCCACCGAGCGACGCTCCATCGCCTGATCAAACCGCACCGTCAGCACCTGCGCGACCGTCACATCGCGTTCGCCGTCAAAGGGGCTGGAACTGACCAGACGCGGGATGAGCGCCGAGCCGGGGGCGGGCGTCGGGCTGGCCGGGACATCCAGGTAGCTGGAGGTGGGGGTGGGTGGGGGCACGACACCCAGGCGGACGCCGAGGGTGGGGAACGTCTGCACGGTCAGGACCAGCGTGGTCAGCCCGACCACCAGCCCGAGCGTGCCCAGCGTCAGGACCGGGCTGACCCGCCCCCGCGCCGACAGCCACCAGACCAGATGGCCGCGCACCCCATGCGGCGCACGGCGGCGGCGACGCGTCGCCCGCAGCACGGCACCGCGTACATCGTCCGATGGCCTGCTTTCGGGCAGCTTCTTGAGCACCACTTCCGATTGGCGGAAACGGGCCAGCGCCGCCGCACAGTCTGGACAGGTCGCTACATGCGCTAACAGCTCGCTACGTTGCCGGGGCGTTAGTTCATCGTCCAGGTAACGCGAAAGCTGTGCGCGGTAGCGCGCACAACTCACGATGGCTCCTCACGCCCCACGCGCGTATAGATCTTGGTGAAAAGCTCCCGTGCGCGGGACAGGCGGCTGAAGATGGTGCCTTTCGGGACGTTCATGATTTCGGCGATCTCTTCGCAGCTAAACCCTTCGACGCTCCGCAGGACCAGGCAGGTTGCCAGGTTGGGGGGCATCTCGGCCAGCACCCGGCCAATCGCGTGCGCCTCGACTAGCTGGGGGACAAAATCTTCGGTAGTGAACTCGCTGTCGCCGCGATCCTCGTCGTCCACCATCGGCACCCAGGCAATGCGCTTGCGCCGCCGCAGGGCATCCTGGCACGAATTGGAGGCGATGCGGTAGAGCCAGGCGCTGACGTTCGCCTCATCGCCCAGCCGCCCAATATGCTCATAGGCCCGGATGAACGTATCCTGGGTGATGTCGTCCGCCTGCTCCTGGCTGCCCAGCAACCGGTAGGCGAAGCGATGGATCGCCGGACTATAATATTCATACAACACCACAAACGCCGCTTCATCTCCGGCGCGTGCCTGTTCCAAAACGACAGCGTCCATAGGCCGTTCCCTTTCCACCGCCCCGGGCTATCCAACACGCAATCAGACAACGACTAACCCTTATCCAGATTATAGACCCTCGCGCCGGGGCCGTCAAGCCGGAACGGCTGAGATCCGTTCATAACCCCCGTGCCGTCTGTAGGATATGGCGCTGTCCATTGATGGTCGGTTATCCCCGACGCTTGGGGCAGCCCCACCATCAATGGACAGCGCCATATCCTACAAGGGGAAGCAATCGTTATGAATGGATCTTATCATTCGCGTAAATTGAACGGCAAGTTCGTTGCTGAATATGGGGTACAGATCGCCTCATGCCACTAGATATAGGGGCACAAGGGAGCCGTAGCGCCGCGCTCGCCGTCGAAGGCGTCGTGTTGCCCCCGCGCGGCTCCGCTTATGGGCGATCCGGTCGCTGCTCCGGGGGTGCTGCTGGCGATCATCAGACACCCATGTGAACTCCGTCACCCATTTACGCGAATGATAAGCGGATCTCAGAGAACGGGGCCGGGTGTGCGCCAAAACCGGGCAGGCGGCCCACCCCATAGATCTAGTCTGGGATATGGGCTGTATATAGACTAGCGATGCGGGACAAAGCATTGACAAACCATGAACCGCATGATAGTATCAGAGCAAGATCTTGCGGATGCTTTATCCGCGATGTCGTCTTGGGGAGCCGGACTGAGAGACCCCTGGCCCGCAACAGCCGGATCCTGGAGGAGCCTG
>JBBSAN010000719.1:0-4092 GCA_038252265.1 Chloroflexia bacterium | reverse complement strand
CGGCACTTTCCCTGACGATGAAAGATCTGACTTCTGATTTCTAATTTCTGAACACTTACACCACCGGGCCGGTGTCTTGCCGCGCCCGCCGTGTTGGAGCCGGCGATCCAACCGGCGCGAGGGCTGGCCCGCACCAAATGAACCGCCCCTGACCCTGATCCCTTATAATGACCCCATGGATCTTACTACCGCCCGCTTCCTCCGCGCCCCTGCCGGGCAGCAAGCATTGGCCGAGGCCGAGAGGTTGCCCCCCGGCCCGGCGGCGCACCTGGCGAACCTCCAACGGCTGCGCCGGACGCTCTCGCTGGAGCAGGCCGGGGCGGTGCTGGACCAGGTGGCGCTGCGGCGGCAGGGGGCGGGCAAGTTCAGCCACGCCGGGGCGATGCTCTTCACGGCCACAGGCGGGCAGCAGGCGACCGGAGAGATCGTGGCGCGGCACCGGGCGGCCCGGTTCGCCGGGCGGATGGTAGCGGACCTGACCTGCGGCATTGGCGGGGATACGCTGGCGCTGGCGGCGGTGGCCCGGCGCACGCTGGCTGCCGACCGCGACCCGGCTCGGCTGCTGCTGGCCCAACATAACCTGGCGGTGTACCGGGTCGCCGCCGACATGGTGGAGATGGATCTGCTCGCTCCGGCGGTGGCGCTGGACGCGGGGTGGACGGTCTTCGTGGACCCAGGGCGGCGGGGCGCGGGCGGGGCGCGCATCTTCGACCCGGCTGCCTACGAGCCGCCGCTCCCGGCGATCCAGGCCCGCTACGCCGGGCTGGACCTGGCGCTGAAGGTCGCGCCGGGGATTGACTACGCCGCTCTGCCGTGGGCCGAGGAAGTCGAGATCGTGGCGCTGGGCGGCGACGTGAAGGAAGCGGTGCTCTGGTGCCGAGGGCTGGCGACGCCGGGGGTGCAGCGCCGGGCCACGCTCTTGCCCGGCGGGGCCACGCTGACCGACGCCGATGCGCCTGACGCCTGCCCGGTGGCCCCGCCGGGCCGCTTCCTCTATGAGCCGAACGGGGCGGTGGTGCGGGCCGGGCTGGTGCGCCCGCTGGCGGCGCGGCTGGGCCTGTGGCAGATCGACCCGCAGATCGCCTACCTGAGCAGCGATCAGCCCAGCACCTCGCCGTTCGTGCGCGGCTTCGCCGTCGAAGAGATCCACCCCTTCAACCTCAAGCTGCTCAACCGGCGGCTCCGGGCGCTGGGAGTGGGCACGGTGGAATTGAAGGGACGCGGGGTGGCCTGGGAGCCGGAGAGCTTGCGCCCGCGCCTGAAGCTGCGGGGGCCTGCGACCCGCACGGTCATCTTCACCCGCATCGGGGCCGACCCCTGGATGCTCATCTGCACGTCTGTATCCTTGCCTGCCACAGTGTCAGAGGGCGACACTCACCCATAAAGAAAAAGGAGAGCACGCCGGGGCGTGCTCTCCTCTTGATGCTGGTTGAACGCTCAGTTAATGTGGGTAGGGGTCGGCGCTGGCGGATGAGTCGGTTCCGGCGTGCGGCTCGGTTCCGGCGTGCGGGTCGGTTCCAGTGTGCGCGTCGGTTCCGGGGTCCGGGTTGGTTCCAGCGTGCGGGTCGGTTCCGGCGTCCGCGTCATCTCCGGCGGGTGGGTCGGTTCCGGCGTCCGCGTCATCTCCGGCGGGTGGGTCGGTTCCGGCGGATGTGTGGCTTCCGGGGTCTCCGACGGGCGCGGCGGGTGCGTTGGCTCCGGCGGATGCGTCGCTTCCGGGGTCTCCGTCAGCTCCGGCGGGTGGGTCGGCTCCGGCGGGTGCGTCGCTTCCGGCGGGTGTGTGGGTTCGGGCGTGTGCTGTGGCTCCGGCGTGCTCGTGCTCACCGGCGGCGGCAGCGTCCGCGTCGGCTCCGGCGGATGGGTCGGCGGAGGCGGGATGGTCGGCTCGAAGGTGCCTGTCGCCACGGGCGGCGGCAGCGTGCGGGTCGGCTCGGCATGGGCTGTCCGCGTGGGTTCAGCGTGCGGGGTCCGCGTCGGCTCGAAATGCACGGTGCGGGTCGCTTCCACATGAGGCGTCCGGGTGGCTTCCGCATGGGGCGTCCGCGTCGGCTCGAAGTGCGGCGTGCGGGTCGCTTCCGGCGGGGCCGGGGTGCGGCTCGGTTCGCCATGTGGGGTGCGGGTCCGCTCTGCCGGGCGGGTCGGCTCCGGGCTGCGGTGCGGCTCCGGGGTGCCCGATGCGACCGGGGGCGGGAGCGTGCGGGTCGCTTCCGGCGTCCGGTGCGGCTCCGGGGTGCGGCTCGGCTCGCCATGCGGGGTGCGGGTTCGCTCCGCCGGGTGGGTCGGCTCCGGGCTGCGGTGCGGCTCCGGAGTACCCGACGCGACCGGGGGCGGGAGGGTCGGCACGGGGGTTTGCGTGGCAGCCACGGTCGGCTGCACGCTCGCCAGGGGCGGGGGCAACGGCGGGTCGATCTGCACCTTCGGCACCTTGAAATCGTGCAGGATTTGATCGAACACCCCCAGCTGGGTCGCCCCGACGGTCGCAGTGACCAGGAGCAGCAACACCAGCGCCACCAGCCCGGAGGCGGTGCGGCCCAGCCCGCCCGACCAGAGGCGGATCACCCCGGCGGGCGCGGCCCGGCGGCGGATCGTCGCGTGGAGGGCGGCAGCTTGCTGCGGCGAGAGGGCGGGGCTGCGCAGGGTCGCTTTGACCGCCGGACCAAATCCGGCGCGCACCTGGCGCGCCAGGGTCAACCGCTCCTGGCACCGGGCACAGCCGGTGGCGTGGGCCTCAATCGCCGCCCGCACCGGGGGCGTGAGCAGGCCATCCACGTAGGCTTCTTTTAACTGGTCCAGTTGGGCGCAATTCATGATCGTACCTCGCTGACGGGACGTAATGTGCGGTGCTCCAGTTGCGCCTGGACCAGCCGACGGGCGTAGTGCAAACGGGAGTAGACGGTGCCCTCCGGGCAGTCCATGATGCGCGCGATCTCGGGACAGGGGAGGTCGAGGAAGTAGTGTAGCACCAGCACCGTGCGGTGTTCGGGGCGCAGGCGATCCAGTATGCCGCGCACGACTTGCCGCATTTCGGTTTGCAAAACACGGTCTTCGGGCGACCCCCAGGGGGAGGTGTCCACCAGTTCAGGGAGGTCGTCCTGGTCCGTGGGGAGCGGCGACCGTTGCCAGAGCGTCCGCAGCCAGGTGCGCCGCCGGTGGGTGCGACAGGTATTGACCACGATCCGCGTCATCCAGGTACGCAGGCTGGCCCGGTCGGCCTGATAGGTGGGTAGGGCGCGGTAGACGCGCAAAAACACTTCCTGGGTCACATCCTCGGCGTCCTGGGCGTGTCCCAGCAGGGCGTGAGCTAGTCGGTACACATAGTCGTGGTGGACAGCAAATACCACGTCGAACGCATCCTCATGCGCCACTACATGTTCCATCATCATTGAGCCTTCTCTCATGGGCCTTCCTCATCTGCACAATCGAATTGCACAATTGTATCGCTGCTATCCTGGTCTCGCAGGTATATACCAGCACCCGGCCTGTGTCCTTCAATGTTCAGCGACCAATTTGTGAGCAATTTTGCCCGATGATCGAAGCGCCCCCCCGTTTGCCGCACTGAACAGCGCCGCACCCCAACGCAAAAACAAATCCTACCGCCCTATCCTAGCACATAGCGGAGCCAGACAACAGGGCGGAAGCACACAAACAGGGGGGAGCGTGTGGCGCTCTCCCCTGTGCATCCAACTAATGGTTATGATCATGGTGGCCTGCCGCGCTGTGCGGCTAAGGCCTTTGGTCACAAGTTAAGGTTTTCAATCGGTCGTCAAGTGGCGCAAGCACGAGTTTTTGGCGGGCGGGCAGGGGTTTGATCGGGGATCACTCGCCGGAACCACCCCCATCTTGCCGGAACACCCGTCCGCTGTTCGCCCCGATGCGCCGCTTTCTCACCGAACGGGGTCGCAATTGGGGTGTAAAATCGTCCTCCCGCCTCTTGACACGCATGTAAAAACCTTGTAACTACTCAGCCACTACATGGCTGATGGAGACGATTGTCGAACACTAGATATTGTGGTTGGCGGCACGACGAATGACACTTTAGCTCCGCTTCTACGCCGATTTTTGGGTCTTTCTCGTGCCATAACCACAATATCT
>JBBSAN010000718.1:0-4098 GCA_038252265.1 Chloroflexia bacterium | reverse complement strand
CCCTCCGGGGCTAAAGATGGTGGATGGCCTTCCCCACGGCGCGCGCCGTGGGCTATTCTCTGTCGCCCCTCCAGGGCTAGATCGGCGCTATGGTTGCCTGGTGGGCTACTCGCCGCGCCGGTTAGCCACCGGACGGGGCGGGCGGCCCGGTGGGGCCACGGCGCAGGCCGCCGCGAATGGCGCGCAGGCCGCGACCCACATCGCCCCAGGTCATCGTCAGGCGGCGCACGGCCACGTCGAGCGGGAAGAGCAGCAGCGCCAGGATCAGCAGGAGCGGCCAGAGCGGCGTGCGCTGCGGGCGCGAAGCCAGGCCGCTGGCGAACGCTACCGCCGGAGCGTCGGCGGCCAGCACGCGCCCTCCGCTGGCCGTGGCGACGGCGGTCAGCAGGCGCAGCCCCGTATCGCCCGTATCGTCCAGGCGGTACTCTGCCGAGGGGGGCACGACCAGCCCCACCGTTTGCTGGGCCAGCGGCGTGCCGTCGGTCGCTACCTGCGTCACCGCGATCTGGTACACGCCGGGATCGGCGGTGCGGATGGTGCCTTCGTAGCGCCCCGGCGCGCTCTGGGCGAGCGGGGCCTCGGTGAGGCTGCCATCCGGCCCCGTCACCTGGACGGTGGTCGGCAGGTCATTGCGCGCCGCGCCGCCGGGGTCGGTTGAATCGACCTGGATGGTCGATTCGTTCCCCACGGTGCTAATATTGGTAGCGATACCCGGCGCGACCTCCCGTGGCAGTGTCCAGCCGATCATCTGGGCGGCAAAAGTGGAGAACTGCGGCCACGTCACCCAATCGCGTGCCCAGCGCCCCTTGGCGTCGGGGGTCCAGGCCACCGACCGCCCCAGGCCATATTGCCACTGGGCCAGCACCGGATCGCCCCCCGGGGCGGTCAGGATCACCTCGGCGGTCTGTTTGGCCGTGCTGTTATTGTAGCCCAGAAGCTGGGGCAGTTGAACCGTATCCAGCCCTTTGAGGATCGGGCTGGCGCGGGCGCGGGTTGGGACGAACGGGGCTTCGGTGAGATAGGTTCCGGCGGCCAGGCTTGTTTCCTTCAGGAAGATCTGCGGTACGGTGTTCATGTCCAGCGCACCGTAGTAGCGCCCGCCGCCCTTGTGGGCCAGGTTCTCCAGCAGGTCGGACGTGCTCGACCCGGCAGCGATGGTCGAGAGGGTGATGCCGTGCGCGCGGATCTCGTCGGTGATCGCATCGTACTGCCCCTGGTCCGACCAGCCGTCGCTGAGGAGGATCATGTGCTTGATTTTGGCCGGGTTCGCCTCCAACGCATCGGTGGCGGCGCGCAGCCCGGCGAAGATGTTAGTGTTGCCCTCAGCCTTGATCCCGGCAATCGCGCCCGCCAGATCGGGCACACGGCTCACCGGCTGCAAGTTGACCACCCACTGAGCCTGCGTGTCGAACGCGACCACGCCGACCTGATCGGCAGCGTTCAACGTGGCGGCGGCTTTGACGATGGCCTCCTTGGCAATGTCCGTCTTGGCGATGCCCGACTCCTGGACGTTGGTGCTGCGGAAGACGGCGCTGTTGCCATAGTGGCAGCGGCCCATGCTGCCCGACTTGTCCACCACCAGCGCCAGGGCGACCTCGGCCTCCTGGTTGCGGCTCTTCACATCCATCGTCACCGGGAGCGCTTCTTCGAGCGGGCTTTGCAGGTAGCCGCCCGCACCGAAGCTATTCTCGCCGCCGATCATCACCAGCCCCCGGCCCAGGTCGCGCACATAGGCCTGGAGCGCCGTTTGCGTGTCCAGGCTCACCGTGTCGGCCCCGGCGTTCGCCAGTACCACGGCATCATAGGGGGCCAGGGCGGGCAAGGTCTGGGGCATGTTCGCCGGGTCCACGATGCTGGCCTCGACATGGGCGGCGGTCAGCGCCGCCTTCAGCGGTTCGCCGTCTGCCGGGTCGCCCGCCACGATCAAGACGTTGGGCGCGTTGGTGACCAGGGCATAGCCCGCCGCCGTGTTGTTGGCCGCGAAATGGTCGTCCACGGCGGTGATCTCGGCCCGGTAGGTGTGGAAGCCGCGCGCGGTCGGGCTGGCCGGGAAGGTGAAGGTGTTGTTCCCTTTGGTCAAGGTGACATCCCGCGCCGCGATCTGGGTGGTGTCTTCGACCAGCACCAGGTGGGCGGGGGTGTCGTGGGTGCTTTGCACGACCACGGTCACCTCGAACTGCTGGCCGAGCGGCACCGTCTTGGGTGCCCCCACCCCGGCCACGCCCACTTCGTTGCTGGTGTCGTGGGTATAGGGCACCACGTCAATGGGAATGCCGCTGCGCCCGGCCTCGGCGGCGGCGGCCTGCGCCCCCGGCACCGTCTCCAGCCCATCGCTCAAGAGGACGAAGCGCCGCGCCCCGGCGTCGGGCACCAGGGCCAGCCCCAGCCGGATCGCCGCGCCGATATCGGTGGCACTGGCCGGGGGAGTGACGGCGAACGAGGCCAGCGCCGCAGCTTCAGAGACGGCGCGGGCGATCTCGGCCCGCCCGCCGAACAGCACCACTCCGGCCTTATCATCGGTGCCCTTCGCCGCCAGGCCGCCGCTCACATAGGCCAGCGCGGCGGCCCGTTGTGCAGCGCTGACGCTGTCCGACACGTCCACCAGATAGATTACGGTGAGCGGCCCGGCGCTGCGGACCACCTGCACCCCGGCCAGCGCCAGCAGCAGCAAGCTGAGGATCAGCGCCCGGATGGCGGTGCTGGCGCGCGGTCGCCAGGCGTCGCCACCCCCGCGCACGCTGCGCCGGGTGTGGGCCTGCCCCTGCCACAACCCCAACACGATCAGCGGTGGCAGGAGCGCAAAGGCCAGCAGCCACCAGGGGTCGGTGAAGATGACGGGGAGTTGGATGTTGGCGAAGTCCATTGTGCGCCTCAGTTGCGAGTTGCGAGTTGCGAGTGGTTAGTGGTTAGTGGTTAGTGGTTAGAATACGCAATACGCAATACGCAGTACGTTTCACGTTTCACGCTTCACGCTTCACGCACCCCTATTCGTCCGGTCGATTCAGCCGCAGCCCCGGCACATGGGTGTCGAGGGTGAAGCCGAGACGTTGATAAAAGGTGATGGCCGCGTGATTGTCCCCGGCAGCGCGCAGGTGGATCGTGCGGACCCCCAACGCCCAGATCCGGGGAGCGATAGCGGCGATTAACGCCCGCCCGACGCCCTGCCGGTGCCGGGTAGGCCGCACCGCGACATGGTACAGGTAGGCCCGCCGCCCGTCCCATGCGCCGATCACGGTACCGACCAGTTCCCCGGCCTCTTCGGCCACCAGGAACAGGCCGGGGTTACGCTCCACGGTGCGGGCCAGCGCCGGGCGCGCGTCCTCCGGCTTCAGCCCCCCGAACACGGCGGTCCAGAGCGCGATAGCCGCCGGGTAATCGTCCCAGGTGAATTCGCGGATCGTCACGATACGGTCCATGTCAGGTTGCCTCGTTCGGGTGGCAGGTCGTCGGCCAGGAAATCGCGGAGCAGGCGCACCACATCGGCGGGGCGCTCCTCCGGCACCCAGTGGCCGGTGTTCTGGAAGATCGCCAGGGCACCACCGGGGATCTCGCGCAGCATCCGGCGCGGCACCTCCAACGGTAGCGCGGGATCGCGGTCGCCCCACAGCAGCAACGTGGGCACCCGCACGCCGCGCTGCCGCAAACGGGCCTGAAAGGGCAGGCTGCGGGGAGCGTTGCGATAATAGGCCAGCGCCCCCTCGATGCCACCTGGCGCGGCCAGGGGCGCATAATAGACCGCCGCGTCGCGCCGGGTGAAGACAGGGCGACCGCCCGGCCCGATGGTGTGCAGCCCCCACTCCAGGAATCGCACCCCGGCGCGGCGGAAGAACCATTCCGGCAGCCGGGGGATCTGGAACAGCCCGGCATAGAAGACACGCAAGAGGTTGCGCGGCAAGAGGAACGGCCCGTCGATCAGGACCAGCCGCTCGACCGCCACCGGGTAGCGGACGGCCAGTGCCCAGGCCAGCACCCCGCCCCAGTCGTGCCCCACCACGACAGCAGGCGCGATCTGGAGCACGTCCAGCAGTTGGCGCAGTTCGGCGCTCAGGCGCGCCCCGTCGTAGCGGCCCACGGGGGTACGCCGGTCGGGACGTGGCT
>JBBSAN010000717.1:0-4100 GCA_038252265.1 Chloroflexia bacterium | reverse complement strand
TGAGTGCTGAGTGCTGAGTGCTGAGCAATAGACGAGGGTGGCGGAACATTCCGCCGCCCTCGCTCTTGTTCTACCCCAGCCGCCGGTGCATCCCACCACCCCAGCCCCGGAGGGGCGACAGACGCTAGCCCACAGTGCCAACTGTGGGGAACCGCCACTACCACCCCAGCCCCGGAGGGGCGACAGACGCTAGCCCACAGTGCCAACTGTGGGGAACCGCCACCACCACCTCAGCCCCGGAGGGGCGACAGAAGAGCGCCGGAGGCACTCTCGCCCCGGCCTGCTCCATCCGCCAACCCATTCCGCCCAGACGCAGGGCGGGCCCGATCTCCGCCCAACGACTCTTGACGGTTGGGTCCGCTTGCCCTATAAATTAACTATTGAGAGATAAGCATAAACACCACAGGGGTCCATCCCCTGATCATCACAGAAACGAGGAACCTACATGGCTCGCCTGAACCAGATCATCGCCGTCGAAAAAGGCATCAAAAGCCGCACCTTCCAGGAGCTGACCGAGGCCCACCACAGCCTGCAAAAGCCCACCCTCCTGGCTGGCATCTCGCGCGTCTACCGCCCCCGCGACGAAGAGGGCGAACAACTGCCCCCCGAATCCACCCGCGTCCAGGTCAAAACCCAGGACATCATCCGCCAGACGGTCGAGATCATGACCGCCCTCTTTGACGTGACCGCCACCAAAGACTGGACCAACAACCGCGCCCACGCCGATGTGGTCGTAGACGGCGTGGTGCTGCTCAAAGACGTGCCCGTCAGCTACCTCCTCTTCCTCGAAAAGCAACTGGTCGATCTGCACACCTTCGTCAAGAAGCTGCCCGTGCTCGATCCGTCCGAAACCTGGACCTTCGACCCCTCCGCCGACTGCTACGCCACCGAACCGGCCCAGACGCTCCGCACCAAAAAGATCCCGCGCAACCACGTCAAAGCCGAGGCCACCGAGCACCACCCGGCCCAGGTCGAAGTCTATTACGAAGATATCGTCGTCGGCTACTGGCGCACCACCAAATTCTCCGGGGCCCTCCCCGCCCGCCGCATCAACGAACTGCTGGAGCGCCTGGAGCGCCTGCAACAGGCCGTGAAATACGCCCGCGAGGAAGCCAACAACACCGAAGTCGAAGATCACAAGGTCGGCACCGCCGTCCTCCAGTACATCTTCCACGACTAAACCGCGCCCTGCCCATTGTAGGATATAGCTCCGCCCATTGATGATCGGGTACCCTAACGCCTGGGGAACCTCCTATCAATGGGCGGAGCCACATCCTCTGACTGCTGACTGCTGACTGCTGACTGCTGACCACTCGCGCCCGCCCTCTCCATCTACAGGCGGATCTATCCCCTACAACTCCCGCCCCTTGCGCGCCCCGCCCCCGTCCGCTATACTGATAGTGGAGTGCCAAGCTGAAACTAAAGCTCCTTGTCACAGCGCGAACGCCCCAGTGTAGGTTCGAGTCCTACCCCTGTCACCACCCGACAGGGTAGCCCAATTGGCAGAGGCAGCGGGAGGCTACCCCAAGCTCAAGCTCTTACTCCAGCCTAAGCATTCATCGCCGAACGCCAAATCAGCCGGGTGGGGTCGGTACCCGTTGGATGCGGATGCAATTTCCGCCTGGTCCGCCAATCCTGGACCGGTAGTTCAAGAGTAGAACACAGCGGTTTTAAAATGAACCCCAACCTTAAACGTGTTGGTGTGCGCAAATGGGCGGTAATCAGAGGCCGGGGGGATGGCTACTCTCCCCGGCCTCATTGCATCCCCCTTCCCATTCGCGTGGCCCACTCCTTGCTGCAACCCTGCCGTGCGCCCGGCAGCCCAGCACAATCCGTGTAATCCGTTCCCATAATCCGTTGACCGCCCGTTGCCCGCGCTAAAAGGACTCCAATGAGAGTCAACAAACTTTGATCCTTCAAAAAAAGATTCGAGGAGCTTACCCAATGACGGAATCGCCCCAGAAACCCCGCGTCCTGGTCACCCAGCAGCTCCCCCAGGCCGGGATGGACCTGCTCCACAGCTTCGCCGACGCCACCGTGAATCCCGACCCTGATCACATCTGGACCAAAGAGGAGGTCATCGCTGCCCTGCCCGGCCACGACGCCCTGCTCTGCCTGCTCACCAACCCCATTGACGCCGCCGTGATGGACGCCGCTCCTGGCCTCAAAATCATCGCCAACATGGCCGTCGGCTTTAACAACATCGACCTGGGCGCGGCCACCACCCGCCACATCCCCGTGACCAACACGCCCGGCGTCCTCACCGACACCACCGCCGATTTCGCCTGGGCCTTGCTCATGGCCGCCGCCCGCCGCGTCGCCGAGGCCGACCGCTTCACCCGCGCGGGCAAGATCCACGGCTGGGGGCCGCTCATGCTCGTCGGCGGCGACATCGAGGGCAAAACCCTGGGCATCGTCGGCTTTGGCCGCATTGGCCGCACCGTCGCCGAACGCGCCCGCGGCTTCCACATGCGCGTGCTCTATTACGACACCCAGCCCGCCGACGCCGACACCGAGCACCACCTCAACGCCTCCTGCGTCTCCCTGGATGAGCTATTGGCCCAGTCCGATTTCGTCAGCCTCCACGTCAACTACACTCCCGAAACCCACCATCTCATCGCCGCGCCCCAACTGGCCCGCATGAAAGACACTGCCTACCTCGTCAACACCGCGCGGGGAGCCGTCATCCACGAGGCCGATCTGGTGGACGCCCTGCGCAACCACGCCATCGCCGGGGCCGGGCTGGATGTCTACGAAGACGAACCCGTCATCCATCCCGGCCTGCTCGAACTGGAGAACGTCGTCCTCGCCCCCCACATCGCCAGCGCCACCATCACCACCCGCAACGCCATGGCGACCATCGCCGTCGAAAACATCCAGGCCGTCTTCGACGGCCACCGCCCGCCCAATCTGGTCAACCCGGAGGTCTGGGAAGGCCGATGACCGCTGCCCATTACCAGGCCGGGATCTTGCAGATCGAGGACTTAGCCGTGACCGCACTAGCGGCCCGCTACGGCACCCCCTTGTATGTTTACAGCGCCCAGGTCTTAGAAGCGCAGTATCGGTCCTTAGAAGCCAATCTGCGCGGTCAGGCACGGAGCCTCTTGATCTGTTATGCTCTGAAAGCCAACGCCAACCCCACCCTGGGCCGGATGCTCGCCGGGTGGGGCGCGGGGGCCGATGTGGTGTCGGGCGGCGAGGTCTATCTCGCAGGTCGCATGGGCTTCCCCTCCGACCGCATCGTCTTCGCCGGGGTCGGCAAGACCCGCCGCGAAATCGCCGAGGGCCTCGCCGCCGGGGTCCGCTCCTTCCACGTCGAGTCGGCGGGCGAATTAGACGCCCTCGCCGCCGTCGCCGCCGAACAGGGCCGGGTCGCCCCCGTCGCCGTCCGCGTCAACCCCGATGTGGACGCCCACACCCACCCGCACATCACCACCGGCACCCGCGCCTCCAAATTCGGCGTCCCCCCCGCCGAAGCCGCCGCCCTCCTCCGCCGCGCCGCCGCCGACCCCCACCTCCATCCGCTCGGCCTCCACGCCCACATCGGCTCCCAACTGCTCCATGTCCAGCCCATTCTCGACGCCACCACCCGCCTGCTCGACCTCTGGGACGCCCTCGCCATCGAAGGCATCATGCTTCAGGAACTCGACATTGGCGGCGGCCTCGGCATCCCCTACCGCCCGGAGGATGCCCCCGAAGGCCCCGCCGCCCTCGCTGCGGGCCTCCGTCCCCTCCTCGCCGGGCGCACCCTCGACCTCGTGCTGGAGCCGGGCCGCTTCCTCGTCGGCCCGGCGGGTGTACTGCTCACCTCCGTTAGTTATGTCAAACAAGTAACGGCGGACGACGGCTCCCCCCACCCCCTGCTGATCATGGACGCCGGGATGACCGACCTTCTCCGCCCTGCCCTCTACGATGCCTACCACCCCGTCTACCCCGTCCACGAAGCCGACCGCGACACCGGCTCCCCCCTGGACCTCCACGGCCCCATCTGCGAATCCTCCGACGTACTCGCCGTCGCCCGCCGCCTCGGCACCCCCGCCCCCGGCGACATCCTCGCCATCGCCCAGGCCGGAGCCTACGGCTACGCCATGGCCTCCCAC
>JBBSAN010000716.1:0-4103 GCA_038252265.1 Chloroflexia bacterium | reverse complement strand
GGGCGGGACGGGGCGCGCGCGCGACGAGGTGGGTCTGTTGGCCGCCACGTTCAACGAGATGGCCGACTCCCTGGAGGAAACCGAACGCCGCCGCGTGGACTTGCTGGGCGACGTGGCGCACGAGCTCCGCACGCCGATCAACACCCTGCAAGGCTACCTCGAAGGGCTGCTGGACGGGGTTATCCAACCCAGCCCCGCGCTGTGGGCACAGATGCATAGCGAAGCCGGCCGTATGCAACGGCTGGTGAACGATCTGCGCGACCTCTCCCGCGCCGAAGCCCGACAACTCTCCTTGAAAATTGAGGCCCTCGATCCGACGTCCCTGACGCAAGCTGCGGTCGCCCTGCTGCAACCGCACTACGCGGAGAAAGGTCTGGAGCTGCGGCAAGAGGTCGCGCCCAACCTACCGCTGGTGCGCGCCGACCGCGACCGCGCCGTGCAGGTCTTGACCAACCTGCTGGGCAACGCCCTGCGCTACACGCCAGATCCGGGGAGCGTGACCCTGACGGTCACTGCGGTACGTGGGGCGCAGGGCCGCGAGGTGCTGTTCCAGGTGGCGGACACCGGGATCGGGATCGCCCCGGAGCATGTGCCGCATCTGTTCGAGCGCTTCTACCGGGTGGATAAGTCCCGCACCCGGGCGGCGGGCGGGTCGGGCATTGGCCTGACTATTGTCCAGGTCCTGGTCCAGGCCATGGGCGGGCGCGTCTGGGCGGCCAGCGCTGGCCCCGGTCAGGGGAGCACCGTCTCCGTCACGTTGCCCACCCCTTCTTAACTCCCCTATCTTCTGCGCTCCCCGCCCGGCGCGGTGCTCCCCAATGGTGATCCAACCGTGATCTGCGCGATCATCGAATCGTGATCTTCCGGCGGTACAATAGAGTCAGAGAGCCGGGGGAGCCACGGTTCCTCACAGGCGCAGAGTAGGAACGGGACAAAAGCCATGATGAGCGGGAGCAAAAACGATGATGAACGGATTTGGTAATATGTACGGCTTTGGCTGGTGGGGCATGGGCGTAGGGACGATCCTCGTGCTCGGGGTGCTGGCGCTTCTGGGGTGGGCTGTGTTTTCCATGGTGGCACGAGGGGCCAGGGCCGCGCAGGAAACGCCCCTCGCCATCTTGCAGCGCCGGTTGGCCGCGGACGAGATCAGTGCCGCCGAGTTTGAGCAGGCCCGCAAGGCGCTGGGGTAGCGCATGTAAGGCCCACACTGGCCCAAGGGTTTGGATTGATGGGCGGCCTGATCACCGGCACCGGAGATGATAACAGCATACCCCGCGGCAATAATCTAGCCGCGTACCCGCGTGGATAATCAAACGAAAGGCTATGGTACTAATCAAATGACAGCAATTAAGAAATACGGGCTACTAGCAGGTGGCATTCTCCTCCTAGTAGCCGCCCTGTTCGTGGGCGCCGCTGCCGCGCATGCGCTGGACCAGGGTAACACCAGCGCCACGGGTTATGGTTACGGTGGCATGATGGGTGGCGGGCAGATGGGCACCCCCCTGGGCAGCGGCGGCATGATGGACGGTAACGCTGCTGCGCCCACGAATCGTAGCGCGCAACGCCTGAGTGGCGATCAGGTGCGAAAAGCCGTCACCGGCTACATTGACACCTATTACAAGGGCCAGAACCTCACGATCGCCGAAATCATGGAGTTCCAAAACAACTCCTATGCGCAGGTTAAGGAGCAGTCAACGGCCATCAACGCCTTTGAGCTGCTGATCGACCCCACTAGCGGCAACGTGTGGCCCGAGTACGGTCCCAACATGATGTGGAACACGAAATACGGGCAGATGGGCGTGAGCGCCGGCGGCATGATGGGCCGCGGCATGATGGGCGGTTCTGGTTCTTCCCCGGCTCAGCAACCCACCGCCACCATGCCGGTGACCTCGGAGCAAGCAATACAGGACGCGCAGCAATACCTGCAAGCCCAGGGCAGCACGCTAACCGTGGAGAGCCAGACGGACACCTTCTACGGGTACTACACCATTCACAGCCTCAAGGATGGGCAGACCGCAGGCATGTTGAGCGTGAACGGCTACACCGGGCAGGTATGGTACCACACCTGGCACGGCCCGTTCATCGGCATGGTGGGTGGGGGCGACTAGCCGCGCTTAGCGCCTCCGCTGATGGAGGAGGGACTGTGGGGTAGCGAGCGCACGGAACCGGGGAAGGCAACCTGCCGGTTCTCTCCTACTCCACAACTTCCCCGGCGGTGCGCACGAGGACTGGCCGGGTACGTGCCGGCCGGGATCGCCGGATGGACACCAGGCAAGCCCTGGATGTGAATAGCGGCGCCTGGCCAGATCGCAGAAGTAGGGGGGGGAGATGCGGAATCGCAATTAGACGCGGTGGCTAATAATCGGGGGGCTGGTCGTATTGGCCGTGTTGGTGGTGTTACTGGCTCTGTTCATGACTGCGATGATGAGTTGGGGAACGGCAGGGCCGTGGATGATGGGCGGGTATGGCCCCGGATGGAGCGCCAACGGCTGGGGCTGAGTGATGCTGCTGCTCTTGGGGGTGCTGCTCGTCGGCGGCCTCACCCTGGTGATCGCCTGGTTATTCCGGCAGGGCTACCTAGTATTACAACAACGGTTTGGTATAATAGCTGGTGCTGACCTACTTTCTCACACCAGGAGTGCTTGTTCATGACCACAGACGACTTGGATCGCGTGGCGGACTCGTTACTCACCTTCCATGCCTACTTCACGCCCTTGTTTGGCCGCGCTGAAGCCCGCCAGTGCAGCGAGCAGTATCTGCGCGGGTTGTTGGTCCAACATGCGGAGCGGCGCAACGCCGAAAATCTCGCCGCAGCGGTCACTGGAGCGACGCCCCGCACCCTGCAACGCTTTCTCACCGAAGCCCCCTGAGGCGCCCGCCCTGTGCTGGCCGCAGCGCAGCGCTTCGTGGGTTCCCGCCGCGCTCGTCCTGCGGGGGTCTACATCTTTGACGAAACCGCCGCTGCCAAGCAAGGCCAATGCTCGGTCGGGGTGGCTCGCCAATACTCCGGTCCGCTGGGCAAAGTCGGCAACTGCCCGGTGGGCGTCTATTTGGTCTACGCCGCGGATCGGGGGCATGCCTTGCTGGACGGGGATTTGTACCTGCCGTGACTGTTCGGACTTTGGTAACAGGGGCAGAGATCGCATTGTAGACCATGAAATCCAGGCCTCAGTGGGGCAAAAGCAGAAAAATCGAGCCTAAACGAGCGCCCAAGTGGGGCGATTTTGCCCCTGTTACCAAAGTCCGAACAGTCACGACTGTTTCCCGCATGCGCTGGTGCGCCTGATGACGTGGCTCAGCGGGAAGACAAAACCGAATTTGCCTAGCTGTCCGCAGACAGCCAACCGTGAGCAAGGTGTGCTTGGTGATTTGTTGCCCATAATAGTAACTACCGCGGCATTCTGAATTATCTTCCTGGGAGGTCATTTGTGAAACGGATCTTGTTTTCTCGGCAGAGCGTGCTTGGGGCGATGCTGGCGCTTCTGAGTGTCGCACTCGGGGGTTGCGGGACCGCAGGCCTGGCCACGCCAACCGCGACCACAGCCGCAGCGGCGACCACAGCCCCCGCTATAACCGGTGCCACGGATAGGACCCCGACCGCCATGACCGGAGCAATGGAGACCACCCCGACCGCCATGATCGCTGCTATGGGGAGGACACCCACGGCGATGTCTGGCTCAATGGAGAGCGGCACCCCGTCCGCCGGGCTGTCGGGCGGGGAGATGCGGTGGGTGACCACCACCCAGGACTACTCGCTGACACTGCGTCTCGGCCCGCTGCAGCAGATGCTGACGCCCGATCAGGCCCAGGGCGCTACAGCGGGTGAGGTGATGGTCAGCGGCGAGATGGCGATGACCGGCATGGGTGGAAGGGCTGCCAATTATCACCTAGAGCTAGCCGTGTACGACATCAAGAGCGGTGCGGTAATCACCGACAAAAGCGTGGTCATAAACCTTACCAGCGTCAGCACGGGCGAGCAGCAAACGGTGCCGATAGCAATGATGTACGACGGGCATGAGGGGCGGTCGGACACTCATTTCGGCAATAACGTCGCGCTGGCGCCGGGCAACTACACGGTAGACGTGGCCGTGGCGGGCGAGAAG
>JBBSAN010000715.1:0-4104 GCA_038252265.1 Chloroflexia bacterium | reverse complement strand
CCCCCACCGGTAATCCGCGCCGTCACAGATCGCGGTCAGGTGGATGCCGAAGGTCCTATCGGTATGGGCCTGGAGCCAGTGCATCGCGTGCAACGCCCAGGGGCAGGGTACCATCAACGTCGTGGACGGCAGCACCCCTTCTGTGAGGGCGCGGGAAATGGCCGCGTTGATCGCATGACACATCCCGAAATCATCGGCGTTGATGATTAACAGGCGCGCATCATCTGGATACCCCAGCCGCCGGTTGGTTTCGCTTTTGGGTGTGTGGCTCATCGCTCACATTCCCTCGCCTTTTGCCATCGCTTGCTCGGCTTGCTCAACGGACACAGGCAGACCGTCCCCGGAGTCGCCGCCCGGTTTTGCCGCGCCCGCTGTGGCCGGGAAGCGCGCCACGATGGTGTAGCCGATGGTGGCGATCAGTAGGATCAAGAAGCCGTAGCGGAACAGGTCGAAGAACCACGGCTGGATCATGAAGAAGATCCCGACCACGATGCCCAGCACACACAGCCGGGTGCTGATGCCGATCACACGCCCGCTCATAGCCACTCCTGGATTTTAGATTTTAGATTTTAGATTTTGGAGTACGAAGGACTGTGCGGGCAAGAAGACTCCAAAATCCAAAATCCAAAATCTAAAATTGCTAATACGCGATATCCACCCGCCGGCCCTCTTGCGCCGATTGGAGGATGGCATCGCAGATGACCGCGTTGCGGTAGCCGTCCTCGAACGTCGCGCCGAGGGGGGCCACGTCCTTGTTGTTGACGATGGCATCCAGCAGGTGGGTCAGTTCGTGGATGAAGGTGTGTTCCCAGCCGATGATGTGCCCGTGCGGCCACCAGTGCGACCAGAAGGGATGATAGGATTCGGTCACCAGCACCTGGGTAAAGCCTTCGCTGCCCTTGACCGGGGCGTCCCGCCAGTAGACTTCCAGCTCGTTGAAGCGTTCCAGGTTGAAGCGGAGCGAGCCTTTGGAGCCGTTGATCTCGAAGACCTCGTAGTTCTTGCGACCGGGGCAGAAGCGCGAGGCTTCCAGCGTGCCCACAGCCCCGTTGGCGAACTGGACCACCGCCTCGAAGGCGTCGTCCACATCCACATGGGCCGTGCCACCGTCCCCGGTGGGGCGGTCGGGGATGAAGGTGCGGGTCATCGCCATGACCGACTTCGGCTCCCCGATCAGGAAGCGGCCCAGGTCAATGATATGCGCCCCCAGGTCGCCCAGCGCCCCGCTGCCCGCCGTCGCCTTGTCCAGCCGCCAGACCATGCCGAAGTTGGGGTCGGCGATCCATTCTTGCAGATAGACGGCACGGAAGTGATAGATCTCGCCCAGCGCGCCACTCTGGATCAGATCGTAGGCGTAACGAATCGCAGGCACAAAGCGATAGTTGAAGGCGACCATGTGCTTGACCCCGGCCTTGTTCACCGCGTCGAGCATCCGGCGAGCCTCGGCAGCGTTGCGCGCGATGGGCTTCTCGCAGATGATATGTTTGCCCGCTTCGGCGGCGGCGATGCTCGGCTCGGCGTGCTGGTCGTTGGGTCCCACGTTGTCGAACAACTGCACATCGGGGTCTTGCAGCATGGCCCGCCAGTCGGTATAGGAGCGCTCGTAGCCGTAGCGGCGGGCTGCTTCCTGCACGCCTTCTTCGTTGCGCCCGGCGACCGCGACCAGCCGGGGCACGGCGGGCGGGGGATAGATCATGTAGGGCAGCGTCTTATAGGCGTTGGTGTGGGCCTTGCCCATGAAGGCATAGCCCAGCATCCCCACGCCGACCGTCGGCGCTTCTTCGGTCGCCCGCGCCGCCGCCATGTTGACAAATCCTACTTCGTCTGGCATTGTCGTTCCTCCTGACGAGTGGTCATTGGTCAGTGATCAGTGGTCAGTTTGTACGTGCCGATCACTGATCACTGACCACTGACCACTGACTACTTACTCTGGAATGCCGCATCGAAGGCCACCGTGGACGGGGCGAAGTCGGTGCGGCGGACGAAGGCCAGCGCGTCGGGGGCACCCCAATCGCGGTCCATGCCCGAATCTTCCCACTCAATGGAGAGCGGCCCCGTGTAGCCGATCCGGTTGAGGGCGCGGAAGACCGACTCGAAATCCACATCGCCGTGGCCGGGCGAGACGAAGTCCCAGCCGCGCTGCACGTCGCCGAAATTGATATGCGAGCCAAGAATGGAGCGCCGCCCGTTGAGCAACCGCTTCGAGTCCTTGACATGGACATGGTAGATCCGGTCGGCAAAATCGAGGATGAAGGCGTCGCTGTCGAGAAACTGGTGGGCGAAGTGGCTGGGGTCGAAGTTGATGCCGAAGCCGGGGCGGTTGTCAATAGCGTCCAGCGCCTTGCGGGTGGTCACGAAATCATAGGCGATCTCGGTCGGGTGGACTTCCAGGCCGAACTTCACCCCTTCCTGGTCGAACACATCAATGATCGGGTTCCAGCGCTGGGCGAAGTCGGCATAGCCCTGCTCCACCTCGGCGAAATCGTTGGGCGGGAAGGAATAGAGCATGTGCCAGACGCTGGAGCCGGTGAAGCCGTTGACCTGCTGGACGCCCAGCTTGGCGGCGGCGCGGGCGGTGTCCATCATCTCCTGCGCGGCACGCTGGCGGACGCCTTCGGGGTCGCCGTCGCCCCAGACGGCGGCGGGGATGATCCCTTTGTGGCGGCTATCAATCGGGTCGCAGACCGCCTGCCCGACAAGGTGATTGCTGATGGCGAGGCACTTCAGGCCGTGGCGGTCCAGAATCTCGCGGCGCGATTGGGCGTAGTCCGGCTCGTTCAGCGCCCGCTGGACCTCGAAATGATCGCCCCAGCAGGCCAGTTCCAGGCCATCAAAGCCCCACCCGGCGGCTTTCTCGGCCACGGTTTCCAGCGGTAGGTCGGCCCACTGGCCGGTGAACAGGGTAACAGGTCGTCCCATCAGATCCTCCTCTGTTGAATTAGAAATTAAGAATTAACGTTTGATGCATAACCTACCAGGCGAAGTTAACATAACTCAGCGGCGAGATGCCCCGTTGGATGTTGGCCCAGGCCAGGACCATCAGCGCCGTCAACTTGGCGTTCAAGCGCCCCCAGACCCCGCTGAAGGTCTGCACCCGCAGCCGCTCCAAGTCTACGTACTCTTGGGCCTGCGCGAACGCCGTCTCCACAATCGGACGCACCGCCCCCAATTCCTGCGCTGCCGCCCGACTCAATTGTACCGCCTGGTTGCGCCGCTGCGGTGTAATCACCTCAATCTGCTGCTCCTCCGCCCACTGCTCCTGCCGCGCGGCATCGAGGAAGCCTTTATCCCCCCAGACGCGCCACTGCTCCTCGTCGGCCACCAGCGCGTCCCGCCCATCCCGTTCATCGCTATTGGCCGGCAGCAGCACCCAGTCAATAATGATCCCCCGGCGCGTGACCAGCACGACCCAGCGGTAGCCGTAGAAGTACTCGCGCTTGGCCGCGCAATAGCCCAGCGCCGCATCCGGCAAGGCCAGATGGGACGGGCCATGCCGCCGCCAGTGGCGCCGGTGGATCGGCGTGCCGTCGACCACGGCGTCGGGCGGCAGGTCTTCCAGCACCTCCTGCGCCAAGTAGACGCGCACGGCGCGCAGCACCCTGCCCAGATTGCGCGCCCGGCGGTTGTAGGTACTTTGGCTGGGCAGGTGGGGGAACCAGGCGCGGTAGCCATTGTGTTCCAACCAGCGCAACCAGCGCCGTTCGTGCCAGGTGGCCTGGCTGAGTTGGTGGGCCAGGATCAGCGTCAGCAGTTCGGCGTCGGTGCAGCGGGGCGGGGCACCACCCTGCGGGCGGACATAGGGCCGCCCGGCGCTCTGGAGCCAATCACTGACGATCAAGTATAATCCAATGAGAAAGGTGTCGAAGTCTTGGTTCATCAGAAGCCTCCTGGGTACGGATGAAAGTGCTTCCGTTGTACCACGTCGCCGCCTTTTTCGCTAGGTGAAGAGATAGAGTAGCAGCAATGCTACAGTTCCTCATGAATCGGTTATGCATCAAGCGTAAATTATAAAGTAAGAAGGCCGATTAAGGTGACCCCTTTTGTCAATACAGCGAAAGGGCAGTTTGTTAAGTGAGATCGCTCTCACGACACCGGGATTGAAAT
>JBBSAN010000714.1:0-4106 GCA_038252265.1 Chloroflexia bacterium | reverse complement strand
GGAGGCGGTGCGGGTGCTGCTCGGGGCGGGAGAGGGGGTGTGGGTGCTGCTGGCTACCGGGGAGGGCGTGCGGGTGCTGGTGGGCGGGGTCGTGACGGTGGCGCTGGGGGTGGTTGTGGGGCTGGGTCCTTCCAGGTTCATTATGTAGGTGTCGATGAGGAGGCCGGTGCGGGTGAAGAACTGGAACGTGATCGTGCTGGCGCTGGCCTCCACCAGCATCGCCCCGTAATCGCCTTTATAGCGCACCACGCTCCCCGGCTGCGGGTTAAAGTTTGTCCCAGCGATCCCGGCCCCGCCCAGGCCATCCACGAAATAGGGGAAGCCGCTGAAATCAAAGCGCTCATAGGTGTGAATATGCCCAGCCAGCACTGCCGACGCGCCCCACTGCTGGTAGGGCCAGCGCAAGGCGACGGTGGCGGCGATCGAGGAGTAGGGCGTGTGATGGAGGATGACCAGCTTCCAGGGCGCGGTCGAGGCGGCCAGCCGGTTCTGGAGCCAGAGCGCCTGGGTCGAGGTCATAGTGATCCCGTCCGGTTCCCGGTTGTCGCTGTCGATCATGAAGAACTGCACCGGTCCCTGCGTCACATCATAATAGCGTTCGTTGCCGGGCAGCGTGAAATAGTCCACATAGGGATGCGGGTTTGACGAGCCACTCCAGTCGTGGTTGCCCATGGCCGGCCAGAACTGGTTGCTGGGCGCGCCCGGCCCATAGATCCCCGTATAGGGGTAAATGTAGTCGTGATAATACTGGCCGATATTCGTGTCGATGGCCTGGGTGATCGTCTGGGTGGCCGTGGGACTGGACGTGTAATAGCTGTTATCGCCCACGGTGACCACGAAGTCGGGGGTCCAGCTATGGACCAGGGTCGCCACATCGCGTTCGGGCTGCCCCGCTTGCCCATAGTCGCCGATGATCGCGAAGCGCACCGTGCCTGGCGGCGCGGGCGGGGCCGAGCGCGCGGGCCGGGTGCCCACCAGCAGCGCCCCGCCCAGGCATACGCTGACCAGGATGAGGAGGATCGGGTAGAGGATGCGGGAGGGGGTGACCGGATGCATCATGGGGAACGCCTTTCATCTGGGGAGCCGTCCCACGTCGCACGGCCCAGGTTGCTACACGAAGCGCGGGTTATCTGTTATAATCAGTTTCTGTGAATAGCTACGGATGTATGTGGATGGAAAAAGCATTGTATAAAGAAAAAGTCGAGGCTATACAGCCTCGACTTTCGATACAGCTAGTGCCGAAGGTGGGACTCGAACCCACACGGATCTCTCCACACGCTTTTGAGGCGCGCGCGTCTGCCGATTCCGCCACTCCGGCGCAAAGAATAGTATAACGAAAAGATGTTGAGACGTCAAGTAGGGGTCAGGGGTCAGGGGCCAGGGGTCAGGGATTGTCGGACGATCTCTGCGCCGGTTTCCCGATCCGCGCCCATTCTCCAACCCGCCCCCCGCCACCCCCCGCCGAGGTCCTGACGTGCAGCCTGCTTCGCCTATGGACGAGCAATTGCAGATCTCGTCGGCCCAAAACGGCAGCCTGGGGGCTTTTAACGATCTGGTCCGCACCTACGAGCAGCGGGTCTTCAGCCTGTGCTACCGGATGCTGGGCGACCCCGACTCTGCCGCCGACGCGACCCAGGAGGCGTTCCTGTCGGCCTACCGGGCGATTGACCGCTTCCGGGGGGGGTCGTTCAAGGCGTGGCTGTTGCGCATCGCCGCCAACGCCTGCTACGACCAGCTCCGCATTCGCCAGCGCCGCCCCACCCAGTCGCTGGACCACCTGATGCACGGCGGGAACGACGATGCTCCGCTCGACCTACCCAGCCTTGACCGCACCGGCGACCCTGAAGATCGCGCCTTGCAGGCCGAACTGAGCCGGGAAATTCAGCACGCCCTGGCCCAGCTCCCCGATGACCAGCGCATCGCCTTGATCATGGTGGACATCCAGGGTCTCAGCTACGAGGAAATCGCGTCGGCCATGAATACCAACCTGGGTACGGTCAAATCGCGGATCAGCCGGGCGCGGTTCAAGATGCGCGATTTGCTCCTGGGCCGGGGGGAACTTTTGCAGGGGCGTTCACGTTCTATAACTGAGCGGGATGCGTAAAACGTGATGCGTGCTGCGTGATGCGTGATGCCATACTGCATACTCCGTACTGTGTGAAGACTGCGAGCAATCTGGGCTAGAGGGACTGTGCGCGTGGGTGCCCACATGTACGCCAGGCGCGGGTCCGCTATGAAACGATCTACTAGACGACTATGCTTTTAAATTTACCCATGCGAATAAGCGGGGGCCGGGGCGACGGGAACGAGCATGTGCTCGACCAGTTGTCGGCGTATCTCGACTACGAACTGCCCGATACCGAGCGGACGCGGGTGCGCGATCACTTGCGGCGCTGCCCGGCGTGCGAGAACGAGCTGGCGACACTCAAGGCCACCAAGCAGTTGATGACCGAAGTGCCTTTGCAGTCGCTGCCGCGCTCATTCATCCTGACCCCCGACATGGTCGGGCGGGCGATGAGTGGGCCGGTGGAGCGGCGGCGTTCGTTCGGCTGGACTCTCGCCGGGCGGCTGCGTACGGCCACTGCGCTGGTCGCCGTGCTCCTGGTGCTGGTCCTCAGCGGCGACGCACTGAACCGCACCGCCCTCGGCAGTTCGGGGGCAGTGGGGTTGGCCGTGCCGTCGGCGGCAAGCTCCAGTGCCGCGCAGCCAGGGGCCGATAACTTTACCACCGAATCGAGTCAGCCCCCGGCAGCCATGACCGCGCCGACGAGCACCACGGCGGCCCTGGCCGAGGCGACTTCGACGACGGCTTCCGCCGAGGCGGCGAACGGCGCGGCCCCCGCGCCGCAACCGCCCGCGCTGGTGCTGGCTCCCACCGTTGCCGCCGCGGGGGCTGCGCCGACCGACACGACCGGCCTGGCGACAGGCGCGAACGACACGACGCTCCAATCGGGCACCGTGGCCCCGACCGCGCCCGCGCTGAGTTATGCTGCCAATCCCGCCGACGCGCAGCCCGCGACGGGCGGGGTCGCCAATTCTCCGGACACACACACCAAGAGCGTGGAGCAAGTACCCGCGCCGCCGGTGAGCGGCTGGCAGTTGGCCGAGGGCGCGCTGCTGCTGCTGCTGCTGGTGCTGGGGGTCGGCGCGCTCTGGGCGCGGGGGCGCGGAGTCTAAGTTGGCCGGAGTCTTCCCCTTTTCTACTCTCCATATGTAGGGAACCTCACATCCCGCAGCGCGCCTGCCGGGTACAATGGAGAGGTAAGGCCTGGAGGGAGACGGTTGTGACTGGCTTAGATCCGCTTTGTGAAACAATCGAATTGCACAGCGATGGGTTGGCGCTCGCGGCGTGTGTCTACCGCCCCACCGAGGTCGGTCCTGCCCCGGCGCTGATCGTGTGCCACGGCTTTGCCAGTTGCAAAGAAAACCATGCCGTGTTTGCCCGGCAGGCGGCCCAGGCGGGCTTCGTGGCGCTGGCCTTCGACTTTCGGGGTCACGGCTCCAGCGAAGGCTGCCTCGACTCGCGCAGCCTGAACGACATTGGGGCCGCCCTGGAGTACCTGGCCCACGATGCCCAGGTAGACCCCCGGCGCATTGTCGTGCGCGGGTCGAGCATGGGTGGCTTCTTTGCCCTCCATGCGGCGGCGCGCTGGCCCGATCTCGCCGCCGTGGTGGCCGTCTGCCCCACGGACGAGGCGTTGCTTGGATCGCTGCTGCGAGACATCGCCAACCCCGACAGCGAATGGGGCCGCGCCCGCCAGACCGACCCCACTTTCCCCCGCGTGATGGGCTGCGACCTGGGCTGCTGGCTGGAGAAGGTGAGCGTCTACACCGCCCCGACGCACATTAGCCCGCGTTCACTGCTGCTGATCCACTGCCTGGGTGATGAGATGGTGCCCGCTGATGTCAGCCGCCACCTGTATGCCGCTGCCCACGACCCCCGCGCCCTCTGGCTGCTCGAAGACGGCGACCACCGCTTCGCCCAGCACGACCCGGCGACGACGGCCCGCACGCTCTCCTGGCTTCGCGCCCAGATGGCCGACAAGTGATCGGTGGTCAGTGGTCAGTGGTCAGTGGTCAGTGGTTAGAATTAAGGACCAGGACAG
>JBBSAN010000713.1:0-4113 GCA_038252265.1 Chloroflexia bacterium | reverse complement strand
GGGAACTGGGGATCGCCGGAGTGGGGAGTGGGGAGTGGGGAGTGGGGATTAGGCGCGGCAGGTTGAATAGCTGGTGTGGCGGGCGGTGCTGGAGCCGCCCGATCGGGCGGCGCAGCGGCCTGGCCGTAGCCGGTGAGGCGGCGGCCCTGCCAGGGCAGTTCCTCGGCGGCAGCGGGGGATGGCGGTAGGGCTGGCGCGGGGCGGGCCGGGGCTACGGGGGGAGTCGGGCGGGCGGTGCCGGGGGGGAGGGCCGGGCCTTCGGGGATGAGCCAGTTGGAATAAATATGCCCTTCCATGTGGTTGACGCCGATGAACGGCTTGTCCAGGGCAAAGGCCAGCGCCTTGCCCATGTTCAGCCCGACCAGCAGCGCCCCGGCCAGGCCCGGCCCGCGGGTGACGGCGATGGCATCGATCTGGTCCCAGGTCAGGCCCGCGCCTTTCAGGGCGGCCTCCAGCACGGGGACGATGTTGACGATATGCTCGCGTGAGGCCAGTTCCGGCACGACCCCGCCGTATTGCTGGTGCAGCTTGATCTGCGACGAAATCACGTTGGCGAGGATGTGCCGCCCGTCGCGGATGATGGCGACGGCGGTTTCATCACACGAGGTTTCGATCGCCAGAATGTTCATGGGTCTAGGCGTTCCTTTCGGGAGCGGGGCGCACGGTGATGCTGATCGCGGCGAGGCCACTCTCGGCGGCGGTGCTGGCGGCGATGCGCTCGTTGAAGGCCGCCCGCAGCGTTGTCAGGCGTTCCTGAAACACCGGGGAGGAGAGCGCCTCACTCCACATAATATAGGCGTCCTCGCCGTTGTCGCTGTAATAGCGCTTGCGGGTGCCCGCGACCTGCATCCCGTACTTGCGGTAGAGGTTCTGCGCGACAGTGTTGGAGACGCGCACCTCCAGGGTCAGCCAGTTGGCTTTCATCTCCATCGCGATATCAATCAGCGCCAGGAAGAGCATCTCGCCGATGGACTTGCCGCGATGTTCAGGGGCCACGCCGATGGTGGTGACGTGAGCCTCGTCCACCATCAGCCACAGCCCGGCGAACCCGGCAATCGGGTAGGGGCTGGGCGGCGCGGCGGGGGCCGGGGCGATCCAGGGCAAGACGCGCTCCAGGGCGTGGCGCCACCCGTTCGCGCCGTTGGTGTGCCCCCGTCGCCGCGCCTGGGGACCGATGTAGCGGGCGACGATGTAGCGGTTCGACTCGGGGGTGCGTAACTCGCGGCGGTAGGCGCTGGACGGCCAGGGGGTGGCGAAGCACTCGCGCTCGACGGCGGAGACTTCGTCCACATCAGCCTGGGTCATGGGTTCGATCAAGTATGGCATGGGCGTGAAACGTGAAACGTGAAACGTGAAACGTGAAACGTGAAACGTGATAAGAGTGCGTAGTGCGTAGTACGTAAGCTTTGATCTCACGCATCACGCATCACGCATCACGTTCTTCTTCTCCTGGGCTACTCGCAACTCCGGCGGGGGCCGGGGAACGCCGGGGGCCGCCGGAGGTGGGCATTTGCAAATAGATCGCCTGGAGCGTGGCGAGATCGTCCGGTTCGCCTTGCTGGGCGCGCTGCCAGGCCAGCTCGGCCAGGTAACCGGCGCGGCGCAACGCGGTGGCCGGGGGGGCGATGCTCGCCAGCCGCCCCAGTTGTTGCTCGATGGCGGCGCTGGCGGCTCCGTCTAGCTCGCCCACGAAGATCGTCGGTTGGTCAATCTGCGCGCACAGTTCGCTGATCGTGCTGTTCTGGTATTCGCCCAGCCGCTGCCAGCGGCCATGTTGCGTGCGATAGGTCGCGTGGGCCAGCCGTCCCCGCCCGGCGGTCAGCACCGCGCAGACCGGGGCCGCCGTGATGGCGCTGTGGGCATAGCCGAGAATATCGAGCGTGGGCACGCCCCACAGCGGCCAATTGCGCGCCGCCGCCAGCCCCTTGGCCGTCGCCAGCCCCACCCGTAGCCCGGTAAACGATCCCGGTCCCAGGGCTACGGCCAGGCTATGCACATCGCCCAGCGAACGCTTGATTCCTTTGAGCAATTGTTGGACCGTGGGCAGCAATTGGGCCGTCTGGTCACGCCCGGCGTGCCAGGTTTGCTCGGCCCGCACGCCCGTCGCCGGGTCGTAGAGGGCCACGCTGCACCATTCGGTTGAGGTGTCGAAGGCTAGGATCATAGTTGGTAGTTAGAAATCAGAAATCAGAAGTCAGAAATCAGTTATTTGTGTTCGGCTTTCACTCTTTGTATGTATGCACCGAGCATTCGTTTGATCTCGGTTAGATCGGCGGCCAGATGCGTATAAACAGCATGGTTTAGATATCCAAGATCGTGGGCGAGGAGTAGCTGATACTCTAGTTCGCTGGCTGAACCCATCGCAATATGCAAGAAACGGGCGAAGTCGATAACGCTGTTTCTGCCACATCCTTCCGCGATGTTGGTCGGAATTGAGGCACAGGCCCGCCGGATTTGACTAGTTAGCCCATAGACTTCTTCCCGTGGAAAGTCGGTTGTTGTTTTGTAGACCGCCAATGTGAGTTGGTGACTCTTCTCCCAGACTTTTAGCTCTCGAAAGTCGCGCAACGTTTAGCCTCTTCAATCTAACATCAAAAGCTAAGACGGATCTCTGATTTCTGATTTCCGATTTCTGATTTCCGTTTCCTGGTGAGAAAATGCCTGATCTTTGAACTGTTGCAATAGCGCCTGGTAGTGGTTGCCCTCCGCGTGGAAGCGGAAGGCCCGTTTGGTGTCGGTCAGGTGGGTCAGGTAGATGGTGAGATGTTCGGCGGGCAGGAGGGGCGCGGCCAGGGCGGGCCACTCGATCACGGTGACCCCGTCGCCGTAGATATAGTCAGCCAGCCCCAACTCGTGCAGTTGATCGGGGTTGTCGAGCCGGTACAGATCGATATGGTAGAGGGGCAACCGGCCTGGATACTCGTTGATCAGGGTGAAGGTGGGGCTGGTCACGTAGGGATTATCCACGTTCAGGCCCTTAGCGATCCCCTGGGTGAAGCTCGTTTTGCCCGTGCCGAACTCGCCCTCCAGCAGCAGCAGATCGCCCGGCCCCAGCAGCCCGGCCAGGCGCATCCCGATCCGGCGGGTCTGGTCCAGGCTATGGCTGATCAGCTCCAGGTCTACCTGGGGCCGAGGGTCATGGCGGCGTGCCTGGGCGTTAGCACGCGGGTTGGGAGCGGGTAAGATGGGCATAGTACACGTCCGCACAAGGGGTCGCGGGGGCGACGCGGCGTTAGACCTTTCCCTTTCCTTTACACTTGGGACAGATGCCTTCGACGCGGTGCCAGCCGCCCGGCGCGGTCGGGTCGGGCCAGCGCTCATTCACCTGCCCGGTGCCCTCGCAGCGGGTACAGACCATCGTCGCCACCCGCCGCCCGCGCCCCATCACAAAAAAGATGACAATTAATGCCCCGACCAGTAACAAGATCCATTCCAGACCATCCATGCAAATCGGCTCCCCGGTGAGAAATTAGAAATTAGAAATTAGAAGTCAGTTATTAGTTATCAGTCTTCAGTTATTAGTCGTCAGCTATTAAATATGCGGAGATAGCTGCGAGCGATGCTTCGGATGCTGCTATAAAAGCATGGATCTAATCCAACGAACATCAAAAACTGACCACTGACCACCGACCACTGACCACTGACCACTGATCACTTGCGCGCAGCGCTCTCGTAGACGGCCAGCGTGCGGCGGGCGCTGGTGGCCCAGGAGAAGCGGGCGGCTTGCGGCGGTCCGGCGGCGCGGAGCCGGGCCGCCAGGGCGGGATCATGGAGCACCGCCCCGATGGCCTCGGCCAGCGTCGCATCGTCGGTCGGATCGACCAGCAACCCGGCGTCGCCCATCACTTCGGGCAGGGCCGACGTGTTGGCGGCGATCACCGGCACCCCGCAGGCCATCGCCTCCAGCGCCGGGAGGCCGAAGCCTTCATAGAGCGATGGGTAGACAAACACCTCTGCACTATTATACCACAGGGGCAACTCGGCGTCAGGCACGTAGCCGGGGAAGCGCACGGCGTCCTCCAACCCCAGTTCACGCACGGTGCGGAAGATCTCGTCATAGAACCAGCCCTTGCCCCCGGCCAGGACCAGCGTGGCCCCCGTCTCGGCGCGGAT
>JBBSAN010000712.1:0-4120 GCA_038252265.1 Chloroflexia bacterium | reverse complement strand
GTGATGGAAACGGCGGTCGGCGTGTGCGGAGCCACTTCTTTGACGACCGTGCCGCTGGCGGCGGTGGTGGTGCCCGGCTCGCCCGGCAACGGGATGCGGGTGAACGGGGCAAAGTGACAGGCCACCCAGTGGTCGCGGGTGGTCGTGCTGACGTTGCGCCACTCCGGCACCTGCTGTTTGCAGATGTCCTGGGCCAGCCAGCAGCGGGTATGGAAGCGGCACCCGCTCGGCGGGTTGAGCGGGCTGGGCACATCGCCCTTCAGCACGATGCGCTGGCGACGGTTGCGCGGGTCGGGGATCGGGATGGCCGACAGGAGCGCCTGCGTATACGGGTGCTGGGGATTCTGGTACAGTTCGTCGCGGTACGAGATCTCGGCCATCTTGCCCAGGTACATCACCCCGACCCGGTCGGAGATGTGCTCGACCACGCTCAGGTTGTGGGCGATGAACAGGTAGGTCAGGCCATACTCACGTTGCAGGTCCTTGAGGATGTTCAATACCTGCGACTGGATCGACACGTCGAGGGCCGATACCGGCTCGTCGCAGACGATGAATTTGGGGCGCAGGGCCAGGGCACGGGCGATGCCGATGCGCTGACGCTGGCCGCCGGAGAACTCGTGCGGATAGCGCTTGGCATGTTCGCGGTGCAGGCCCACGGCGCTCAGCACTTCGCGCACCCGCTCTTCCCGCTCGTCCTTGCTCACTCCCTGGATCTGGAGGCCTTCGGCCACGCTGATGCCAATGGGCACACGCGGGTCCAGCGACGAGTAGGGGTCCTGAAAGATAATCTGGATATCCTTGCGCATCTTCTTCAAATTGCTGCCCGATGCCTTGAAGATGCTCTGGCCCTCGAACAGCACATCGCCGTTGGTATAGGGAATCAGGCGCAGGATGGTGCGGCCCACCGTCGTCTTGCCGCAGCCCGACTCGCCTACCAACCCTAGCGTCTCCCCCCGCCGGACAAAGAAGCTCACATCGTCCACGGCCTTGACCTGGGCCAGCACCCGCTGGAGCAAGCCGCCGCGCACCGGGAAGTACTTGACCAGATGTTGCACGTCGAGCAAGTACGGTTCTTCCTTGCCGTTCGTCCGCCCGGCGGGAGCTTGGGTGGGGGTGGGCGATCCCGGATCGCTGGCGGCGTGGTAGGAAGGCTCTATGTTTGCCATCGGTTTTTCAGCTCCTCTGTGTGGTCTAGGCGAGCAGGGTCGCTACCTGATCGGGCCGCACGCAGTCCACCCAGGATGCGTGGGCGGTCCCATTTTCTATCCGGCGGGGCTGCTGACTATGGGTTGCGCGTCGCCGTGCGCCTCGTCGGAATAGAGCCAGCAGCGCGAGGTCCGGTTGTCGTCCAGCATCAGCAGGCCCGGTTCGGTCGTGCGGCAAATATCCATGACGTGCGGGCAGCGCGTAGCGAAACGGCAGCCGGGTGGCAGGTTGCGCAGGTTGGGCACCGAGCCGGGGATCGCCGCCAGCCGGTCCTTGACCTGGCCCAGCACCGGGATCGAGGCCAACAGTCCTTGTGTATAGGGGTGCTTGGGTGTGTCGTATAACTGATTGACTTCCGCCTCTTCCACGATTTTGCCTGCGTACATAACGGCAATATGATCGGCCATTTCGGCCACCACGCCCAAGTCGTGGGTGATCAGGATAATAGCGGTATGGAAGTTATTCTTGAGGTCTTTCATCAACTCCAGGATCTGGGCCTGGATGGTCACATCGAGCGCAGTCGTTGGTTCGTCGGCGATCAGCAGCGCGGGTTCGCAGGCCAGGGCCATGGCGATCATCACGCGCTGGCACATGCCGCCGGACATTTCGTGGGGGAAGCTTTCGGCGCGGCTCTTGGCCGAGGGGATGCCGACCATGCTCAGCAACTCAATCGCCCGCTTCTTGGCCTGGTCGTGGCTCATCGCCCGGTGGACCATCAGCACTTCGCTGATCTGGTCGCCCACTTTAAAGACCGGGTTCAGGCAACTCGTCGGCTGCTGGAAGATCATGGAGACCTGATTGCCCCGGATCTTGCACATCTGATCTTCGGTCAGGCTCAACAGATCGGTCCCGTCAAAGATGACCTTTCCGCGCACAATCTTGCCCGGCTGCGCGATCAGCCGCATAATCGAGAGCGAAGTGACGCTCTTGCCACAGCCGGACTCGCCCACCAAGCCCATTGTTTCGCCCCGGCGCAAGCTAAAGCTGATGCCATCAACAGCCTTGACTACCCCGTCTTCGGTGTAAAAGTAGGTCGTCAGATCTTCGACCCGCAACAAGATGTCGGGGTCGTGCTGGTCCGTGGGTCGTGTCCGCATGGGGCCTTCCGTCGGCGTCTCCATCGTCTGCGTGTCCAGAGTCATGCTCCTTTCCAAATCAACCGCTACATACCAGAAAGTGGACAGGGTCCGGTACCACCAGGCCCCCGCTTCCGGCGTACAGAAACGAGGGCGGCCCCGCCGGGCGGGGTACCCCCTCACCGGCGGGTGCCAAAACAGGGGGCCCGAACGACACATGCCGTCCGGCCCCCCTGCGCAGTTACATCTTCAGGCGCGGGTCCAATGCATCACGCAGGGCGTCGCCCATGAAGTTGATCGATAACACGGTCAGCAGGATCAAGACGCCGGGGTAGAAGGCGAGGAGCGGGTGGCTCCACATATACTCCTGCACCCCGTTGAGCATATTGCCCCAGCTAGGAGTGGGGGGGTTGATCCCCAGGCCGAGGAAGCTCAACGCCGACTCGAGAATGATCACCTCGCCCACGTAGAGGGTGGAGGCTACAATGATCGGGGCCAGCGAATTGGGGATCAGGTGGTTAAAGATGATCCGGGGAGCACCGGCCCCCAGCGCCCGTGTTGCCTCGATAAAGTCGAGGTTGCGCAAGGCCAGCACCGAGCCACGCACCAGGCGGCTGATCCCCAGCCAGCCGAACAGGCTCAGGATGATCAGGATGGTGATTAGCGCCTTCACGTCGTTACGGGTGAAGCCGAGTAATGGTGGGGCGTCCCAGCTCTCCATCGCGGCGTGGAAGAAGACCGATAGCAGCAGCAGCGGCAGGAACGGCAGCGACAGGAACAAGTCGACAACACGCATCAAGATCGAGTCGATGATGCCGGGGTTGTAGCCCGCGACCGCACCATAGATCGCGCCGAAGGTAACGACAACGATCGTGACCGAGAGGCCGACGAAGAGCGAGATGCGCCCGGCGTACATCAGGCGGGTCAGCAGGTCGCGGCCCAGGTCATCCGTACCCATCCAGTGCTGGGGGCTGGGGTCGGCAAACGACACCAGGTTAGGATCGATCTGGTCGTAGGCATAGCCACTGATCATCGGGATGATCACCGAGGCCAGGAGCATGACGATCAGGGTAATCAGGCCAAACACGGCGAGTTTGTGCTTGCGGAATCGGCGCCAGATGATGATGAGCTGGCTCGGCTCGGCGGGGGCTAGTTGCTCGGCCCCGATCTGCAATGTATCCGTAGGATTCGTAGCCATTGGACAGTATCCCCCTTTCGCTTAGGAGTAGCGAATACGCGGGTCCGCGACCGCATAAAGCACATCGGCCAGTATGTTAGACACCACGACGAGCACGGTTGAAATAACCAGGATGCCCATCACCAGTGACCAGTCATAGTTCAAGGCGCTGAGATAGAGCCGCCCCATGCCGGGATAGGCGAACACCGTTTCGGTGATGACCGCGCCCCCGAACAGGCCCGGCAGGGTCAGACCGACGATGGTGATCAGCGGGATGAGGGCGTTACGCAGGGCGTGCTTGAGGATGACGACGCGCTGTTGCAGCCCTTTGGCCCAGGCAGTGCGTACATAGTCTTGGCGCAGCACTTCGAGCATACTCGACCGGATATAGCGGCTCCACCCGGCCACCGACACAATGCTGAGGACAGTCACCGGCAGCACGAGGTGGAGGAGGCGGTTGCCGATATCGTTCTCAAACCCCGGGTCGGCCAGCCCGCCCGTCGGCAGGTAGGGCAGGCCCCACGCTTTGAAGTTCACCGCAAAGAGAATGATCAGCATCAGCCCGAACCAGAAGGTGGGCAGGCTCAGCCCGAAGGTGGCGAGGAGCATCACACCGCGGTCGAGCGCCGACCCCCGGCGCACGGCGGACAGCACGCCGGTC
>JBBSAN010000711.1:0-4120 GCA_038252265.1 Chloroflexia bacterium | reverse complement strand
GCGCGCTTTTTCGGCTCCCCCGCCGTCGCGGCGCTGTTGCAGGCGGCGTTGACGGACGAGGGGTTGGGGGTTGGGGGTTAGGGGTTGGTGACGAGGTTTGAGGTTTGAGGTTTGAGGTACGAGGTACGAGGTACGAGGTACGAGGGATCAGGGATCAGGGATCAGGGATCAGGGATCAGGGATCAGGGATACGCAATACGCAATACGCAATATGCAGTAGATCACGCATCACGTATCACGCATCACGCATCACGTTTCAGCGTCCTTCGAGCAGCGCGGCGGGGTTGTTGGCGGCCAGTTCGGTGTAGCCACAATCGGGGCAGACCCAAACGGAGCAGCCGGTTTCTGCATATTCAACCCCTCGTAGGAAGCTGGTTCCGCGCTGCCGTAGCAGTTGAAGCGGATAGCGCTGTAGCGGAAGACGGTTCGTGTTCTGGGCACGGATCAGGGCATCGAACATGGGCGTTCCACAACGCAAACAGGGCCGGGCATTAGGAGCGGGCGAGGGCTGATCAAGGCGGCGGGTGGGATTGTCCATCGGCATCTCCTGAGATAGACGGCGAATAGTTTCCTCTTATTATACGACCTGGCCGGGCTGGCGTTACATACGCCGGACGCGGTGGGCGAGGGAGGCATCATGAACTCTGTAGTCGCTGTGGTGAACGCACCGCCCCCGACGCTCCGGCTGCTGACCCTTTCCGTACCAACCCCCAACCCCCAACCCCCAACCCCGCGTCGCCGGGCGATCACAGCGGCGGTCAGCGATTTGGAGGCGTTTTCGCTGGCCTGCTATCCGCACGCGCCGTTGCGAGGGTATCAACTGGCGGTGGGGCTGCGGATCGTGGCGGCGGCGCTGCGCGGAGCGGGCGGGGAGTTCGCGCTCCTATTCGCCCGGCAGGCGGGCAAGGACGAGCTACTGGCCCAGGTGCAGGCCTATTTACTGCTGCGGGCACAGGGGCGGGGCGGGGGCACGGTGCTGGCCGCGCCGACGTTGCGCCCGCAGGGGTTGATCAGCCTGCGGCGGCTGGAAGCGCGGCTGCGGACCCCCCTGCATCGCCCACCCCGGCGGCGCGACCTGGGGCTGTTGCAGGTGGGGCAGGCCACGGCGGCGTTCCTGTCTGCCGAGCCGACGGCGCAGGCGCGGGGCGAGACGGCCTCGCTGCTGCTGATCGGCAACGAGGCGCAGGACATCAGCCCGGCGCGGTGGGATGCCGTGTTCGCCCCGATGACGGCCAGCACGAACGCCCCGCACGTTGTCGCCGGGACGGCCTGGGCGACTGATGGCCTGCTGGCCCGCCAGGTGGCCTGGCTGGAGGAGCGCGCCCCGGAGCGGGTCTGCCGGGTGGCATGGGAAGAGGTGGCCGCCGAGGTGCCCGCCTATGGGGCGCATGTGCGGGCGCGGATGGCCCAACTCGGCCCGGATCACCCGTTCATCCGCACCGAATATTGCCTGGAGCCGCTGGCGACCGAGGACGGCCTGTTGCCCGCCCGCCGCCGCGCCCGGATGCAGGGCGTCCACCCCCGCGCCCATGCCCCCGTCCCCGGCACGGAGTACGTGCTGACGCTGGATGTGGGTGGAGCTGCCGATTGCGGAATGCGGAATGCGGAGTGCGGATTGGACGAGGCCGGGGATCAGGACATACAGGCCATCCGGCGCGGAGTCGTCCCGGCTCAATCGGCCAGCGCAGGCTCGCTACAATCGTTAATCCGCACTCCGCATTCCGCACTCCGCAATGATGCGACGGCATTGACCGTGTTCGCCGTGGACCGGGAGACGGTGGGCGACACGCTGATCGGGCTGCCGACGTACCGGGTGGTGGACCGGCAGGTGTGGGTGGGGGCCGACCAACCGGCGTTGTATGCGGCGGTGCGCGACCTGGCCGGGCACTGGGCGGCGCGCTGGCTGGTGGTGGACGCGACGGGGTTGGGGGCGGGGCTGGCGCAATTCCTGGCCCGCGCCTGTGCGCCGCGCACGACGGTGCTGCCGTTCGTCTTCAGCGGGCAAAGCAAGAGCGCGCTGGGCTGGGGCTGGCTGGGGACCATCGAGAGCGGGCGCTACAAGGACTATGCGCCCGACGGAGCCGCCGACACCGGCCTGTTCTGGGCGCAAGCTGCCGCTTGCCGGATGACGGTCGTCCCCGGCCCCGGTCGCCTGCTCCAATGGAGCGTCCCCGCCGCCAAGGGCCACGACGACCTGCTGGTCAGCGCCGCCCTGGTGGCCCATCTGGACACCGCCGTCGCCTGGCGGGGCCGCAGCGCGTCGGGGCGGAGTTACGAGTAGCGAGCAGTGAGCAGCGAGCAGCGAGTGGACGAGGGGTCGGGGTCGGGGATCAGGGATCAGGAGTTGGGGATCAGGCACGATGGGTGGGGACGAGTCCCCCTCGCCTCGCGTGAGCGGGGAGAGGGGACAGGGGTGAGGGGCGCGCGGGCTACCTCCGCGCCCGCCACCAGCCCCACCAGCCGAGGGCGTTGGCGGCCTGGAGCGTCAACATCAAATAGTTGAGCATTCCGAGTACCGACCAGTAGTGGATATAGTAACCCTCCGGTTTCAAGGTGCTGAGTAGCGCGCACATCTGAAAGATCAGGAGTACCAGATAGCCGCAGAGGAACCCTACTAGCCCGTAGATGGCGCGGGCAAACGGCGGCGCGGCGCGGAATTCCACACGGAGGGCCTGAGCTATCGCAGAGCGCGACGGGCGCGGGTTGGGCGGGGGCGGGGCGGACGAGAGCCGCATCGTTCGGATAAAACTGAACAGACTGATGAGCGCAGGTGGTCCGGTCACAATGCAGGGATAGCCTACTGCCAACCAGCGCAGATTGGCCGATAAGGTGGGCGCATCGAACGTCGCCAGGTGGAGGACGAGATTGATCAGCAAGCCGCTCAAGGCCAGCCCGAACAGGGTGGGCTGCACCCACCAGCGGCGAGATATGGTCATCGGGAGCCTCCCGCCGACCACCGCTCCCACCATCCCAGCCTTTTGGCAGCGGTTAAGGCCCAATCAAGACTGCGAAGGCTGGTGAGGGCGATCCAAATCCGCAGGTTAACAAGACTCGAAATGTCCCAAGGAGTACCAAGATGAAGCAAAATGAACGCCACTGCCCAGAGCAAATAAAGCAGGAGCGCGCAGTAGCCCAGGGCAATCGCCTGCTCCCACCACGGCATCCGGGTGAATCGAGCGACGGCCTCGCGCCACGTTGGCGCGGGTGCAGCGGGTGGCGGCGGGAGTTGCGGCGAGCGCCCACGGATGAGCGTTAGAACGAGGGATATCGAAAGGTAGATCAACGGGTAAGCTGTCGCGAACCACTGCCATTCAGGCGGAAGCCGCTCCATCCCGAGCAGGACCAGATATAAGCTGGCGTTCACACCCAATAGAACGAGGGCCAGCCCGAATTTGAGGCGGTTGTCCCACCAGCTCGGCAGGGTCATAGCGGCATCCTCAGCGAGAAGTACGATACTGCTACATTATAGCGCGAATATCCCTATCAATCAATACACCTGTTTCACACGGCTTGTTTCACATAGCCGATAGCTCATAAGTCGCAGCGCGCAACGCGCAACTCGTCACACGAAAGGAGCGAACCCGATGGACCAAACCCCCGACGACAACGCCCGGTGGGCGCGCTATGCCGAGTACCGGGCCGTGTATAACGGGCAGCAGTGGGAGGGGCTGCCCCGGCCCGGCGAGCGCCGCCTGACGTTCAACTATGCCCGCGTGTTCGTCAACAAGGCCGCGAGCTACCTGATGGGCCAGCCGCCGCAGATCCGGGTGGAGGCGGACGAGGGGGCGGGGGCCGGGGGCCAGGGGTCAGGGGCCGGGGCGCAGGCGCGGGCCGCCGAGGCGTACCTGGCGGCGGTGGCGGCGTGGAACCGGCTGGCGGCGGTGGACCTGGAGACGGCGATCAGCAGCGCGACGCTGGGCGACGGGGCCTGGACGGTGCGCTGGGATGCCGAGGCGCGGCTGCCCCGCGTCAGCGCGGTGGACCCGGCGGGGCTGCGTGCCCGCTGGCGGGGCGACGATCTGCACACCCTGCTGTGGGTAGAGCAGCGCTACATGGTGACGGCGGACGAGTTGCCGCCCGCGCAGCAGGCGATGGTGCAGCAGGCGGGGATGATCCGGGC
>JBBSAN010000710.1:0-4120 GCA_038252265.1 Chloroflexia bacterium | reverse complement strand
ACGTTTCACCCATACGCAAACGTGACCGATAACCCCCGATCCCTGATCCCCGATCCCTGATCCCTGATCCCTCGTCACGCATCACGCATCACGCATCACGTTTCACGCCTCACGCTGCCCGCACCCTACTGCAACGGCTGGAGATAAAGCTGGAACGGTTCGCCCAGGCGGGGATACACCAGCGTGTTCGGGCCGACCAACGCCACCTGCCGCCCGCCGTAGCTCGGCAGGGTCCCCACCTGTAGCACACCCGACCGCAGGTCCAGCACAGCCAGACTCAGGCACGGCGACGTATCATCAGGCCCGATACGCCGCCAGGCGATCCGGTCGCCCGCTGCCGATAGGCTATCCACCCGGCTCGGTTCGCGGGCCAGGGTGCGCGTCGCCCCGGTCGAGAGGTTATACATATGGATATCGGTGACCGGGGGATAGAACGCCACCTGGGTGGTCCAGATCACCTGATCCCCGGCCAGGATATAATCCAGGGGGTCCGCCTGCCCGCCGCCGATGCTCCGCGCCGCGCTGGGGTCACGGCCCGGCGCGATCCGCAGCAGGTACTGGCTCCCCACCGTCTCGGCCCAGACGACATCGCCGTTCCCGGCCACGAGCCGCCCAGGTGCGGTGCCCGGTTCGATCAGCGTGAAGAGCGTGTCCTGCCCGGTCGTCCAGTTGCGGGCGCGGATCTCCGCATTCCCCAACCGCGAGTCCAGGTAATACAGCATGTCCCCGTCCACCGCGAAGCCTTCAGTGCGCGGGTTGTAGGGCACCGGCGCATACGCCTGCCCGGTCTGCGTGTTGTAACCGTGGATGAAGGCAACCGGACTAGCCTGCGCGAGCGCTCGTTCGGTCCAGACGACCGTGCGGCCATCGGTGACGACATGACTCTGGTGCTGATCGGTGGGGGTCGGCGTGCCGCTTGGCACGGGGCGCGGGGCCACAGTAAAGGCCCGCCCCGCCGCCACATCATAGCCCAGGAGCAGCGAGTCCTTGTACGGGCGGTTCCCATCGAACCAGTAGATCGTCCCTCCCGCCACCGTGAAATCGGCAGTGCCCCGGTCGGTGTTGAACACGTCTCCAAGGTAGCGCGCCGCTGCTGGGTCGGGCGTGGGCGAGGGTCCCGGCGGGGCCGGATATTTGGTCCGGTAGCGCAGCGTGCCCAATTGACTGAGCAGCACCCGGTAGGGCGTCTGATTCTCCGGGTGATATTCCATAACCGAGCGCTCGAAATATTGCACCGTGTAGGGCTTGCCGTCCAGCGGGCTGATCTCGGTGAACTCGTCGGACAGCGGATAGCCCTGTTGCCGCAGCCCGCCATGCTCCGCCCAGTAGAGGCCGAACTCGCCGCCGAGGGTGTGCCCGGTTTCGGCAAAATAGCGCGGATGCTCGCCGTTGGGACGCTGGCCCGGTGCCCCGTTCGGGTATTTCTGCCGGTACTGGTAGGTACCCAATTGCGCCAGCAACACATCATAGCCGGTGCCGTCGTTTTCCGGGTGGTATTCAAACACCGCCCGCTCGAAATATTGCACCTGATACGTCACCCCGTCGAGGTCCGAAACCTCGGGCATAAGCTCCGAAATCGGATAGCCTTGCTGGGCCAGCCCGCCGTTCACGTCCCAGTATTGGAGAAAGATCCCGGTCATCGCGTGGCCGGTTTGCGGAAACATGCGGCTGCCGTTCCAGGAAGGCTGCGCGCTACAGGCCGTCAGGCCCGCCAGGGGCATCGTGGGGTAGGTCGGGGGCGCAGGTGGGAGCGTCGTGGGGGCCGGGGTGGGGATGAACGATGGGGTCGGCACCGCCATCGGCGGGGTGGGGGCCGCGCCGGGCCGCGCTGCCTGGAGCGATCCGCCCGCCCCGATCAACAGCCCCAGGGCCAGTAGCAAACTGGCGAACGTGAGCCGTAAATAGACAGAAATCATCGTTAGCTCCTCCATATTCGACCATGATGAGGCTGGCATCCCTCTCTCGTACTATAACAACGTAGCCCCTCCCTGCCGGTTGCACTCCTGAGAAAGCCCAACGGGAGTGGGGAGGGCGTAACAACCTGACCAAATATAGGACCCGGCGCTGCCCACATAAGCGCGAACGTAAGACACAGTCATCCTGAACGCAGTGAAGGATCTTGGTGGAGAGCCAAGATCGTTATCGAAGATCGGGATCGTGGCCGCAGCACCGTTGACCGCCACGAAGATCCTTCGCTGCGCTCAGGATGACAGGGTTGATAGGGTTAGACTTTGCAACAGTCGTGGGAGCGCCGCACGGGCGCGCTTGACAGCCGCCGGGCCGGTGTGTATCCTAAGCGACACGGTGGCTCCGCCCACCTGGCGTACCGATCAGTCCGGCCCACCTCGCAACCCGCAACTCGCAACTCGCAACTCGGCAATCGAAGGAGTCGTTATGCTGATCCGCAGCCTCATCTACGGCCTGCTTGGCTGGGCGATCGAAATCGTCTGGACCGCCCTGCCCAAGCGCCGCCCGGTCGATTGGACCCTCCCCGGCCATACCTACCTCTGGATGCTCCCGATCTACGCGCTGATCGGCCCTTTCTACGAGCCGGTGCATACGGCCCTGCGCCGCGTGGCCTGGCCCCTGCGGGCCCTTACCTATGCGACGGGCTTCATCGGCATCGAAACCCTCACCGGCCTCGTCCTGATCCGCCTGCTGGGCCGCTGCCCGTGGGACTACACCGGGCGCACCCGCTGGCAGATCGGCGGCGTCACCCGGCTCGACTACGTTCCCCTCTGGGCCGCCCTCGGCCTCGCCCTCGAACCGCTGCACGATACCCTAGTCCACCTCACTCCGGCCCTCCACGCCGCCTTGAAGCAGGCCCCCCCCGCCCCCGATCCGCAGGCGCGGGGCGCGGAGGGTTGCGGGAATTAAAGACAAAAGCGGACAACACCGCACCCACCTTTCACCGTGTAGATATCCGCCAAAAAGAGCACCTGCGATTCCAGCCCATATTGGCTATTTACGCCCTGCGGCACGGATGGTACACTTGTCCTATCAACGACTAGGTCTTCCGATGTAGATCAAGACCGACAGACGTCTCGCCGAAGCGAGTTGTCGCCCACCTCTGCCCTCCACCCGTAAGGGCGTGCCAAAGGAGCCAATCTTGCACCCGATCCAGACGCTGCCGGTTTCGCCTCGCGCTCACCGGTCTTTCCGCATCCTGTTCGCCCTGGCTTTGTTCGCCGCCAGCCTGCTCACCATCGGCACTGCCCGGCCCGCCGCCGCTGCCAGCACCCACCCGGCCAGCACCACCCGCAGCCTCAGCGCGCTGGAGACCACCCTGCTCACCCGTATCACCAGCGTGCGCAAGGCTGCCGGGTTGCCCGCCCTCACCCTCGACAACCGGCTGATCGACCTGGCCCGTGACCGCTCCGCCGACATGGCGAACCGCCGGTATTTTGACCACTACACCCCCGAAGGCCACACCTTCCTTGACATGATGCGCCAGCGCACCATCCCGTTCCGCATGGCCGGGGAGATCATCGCCCAGAACAATTATCCGAGTGGGCAAACCGCCGAGCAGGCCTATCAGGCGTTCATGGGCAGCACGGAGCACCACAAGATTATTATGATGAACAACTGGCGCACCGTCGGCCTGGGCCAGGCGGTAGACGGCAACGGGATGTATTATTACACGGTCCTCTTCTCCCAGCCGCACTAGGGGTCAGGGACCTACAAGCCCGATATTAGCAAAGCGGTCGGCCCGGAGCCGACCGCTTTTCTTTATAGGCCGACCGTCCAGCCCCCGCCCCTGGAACCTCGCCAGACCGGGGCCGCTCGCCGATTGCGTTCCCCAGCAGCGACCCGATCCGCCTGCGCCAGACCTCCCCCCGCATTCCGCGAAGCCTACCGGTGACTGCCCACCCCGGCATCCCCACCCGCGCAGCCATAGGTCCCGGCGCAAGCCACCATTCGTCCCGATATGGCGGACCTGGCCCCGCGCAGGAGCGGGACGATGGCCTATTCGCACCCACCCTCAGCTCGACTTTGTACAATGGCTGCCATGGAATTGAGCAGCGAACGGCCCAACACCGGTCGTTCATAAACGCGTTGGCACCACTATTTCACGTCGATTCGCACCCGCTCATGTTGAACGATTCTGTGCCTGGGAATT
>JBBSAN010000709.1:0-4124 GCA_038252265.1 Chloroflexia bacterium | reverse complement strand
GTCGCCCTGGCCGACGCCGATACTGCCTGGCGCACCGCTATCTGATGCGTGATACGTGATGCGTGACGACTCATGAACGTATCACGCAGCACGTATCACGCAGCACGAGAAGGACCATGCACGACATCATCAGCGACCCGAACATTGACCCCACCGACGATCACATGCACGAAGCCTGCGGCGTGTTTGCCGTCTGGGCACCGGGTGAAGACGTGGCCCGCGTCACCTATTTCGGCCTCTATGCCCTCCAGCACCGGGGGCAGGAGAGCGCGGGCATCGCCACTACTGACGGTCTGAGCCTGCGGATGCACGCCCAGATGGGCCTCGTCGCCCAGGCGTTCGATGAGCCGATGCTGGCGACCCTGCGCGGCCCCAAGTCCCGCGCCGCCATCGGTCACACCCGCTACTCGACTACCGGGACCAACAAGGCGGTCAACACCCAGCCGATCCTGGTGGCCGACGGAACACTGGGCGAACTGGCCGTGGCCCACAACGGCAACATCACCAACGCCCTGGCCCTGCGCGAGGAGTTGCTAGGCGCGGGCGTGCGCTTCGAGGGTACCACCGACAGCGAGGTCGCCGCCCACCTGATCGCCGTCACGCCAGGGGCCGACTGGGTGGCCCGCCTGCGTACCGCGATGACCCGCCTGGAAGGGGCCTACAGCCTGACCCTGCTGGGCCGCAACGCGATCTACGGGGTGCGCGATCCGTTCGGGATTCGCCCGCTCTGCCTGGGACGGCTGCCGAGCGGCGGCTGGGTCATCGCCTCGGAGACGTGCGCCTTGCAGACCGTCGGGGCGCGCTTCGAGCGGGAGGTCGCGCCGGGCGAGATCGTGCAGATCGACGCCGACGGCCTGACCAGTTGGCAAACCGCGCCGGGCCACGATCAGGCGCTCTGCCTGTTCGAGTACATCTATTTCGCCCGCCCCGACAGTATCATGCGCGGGCGCTCGCTCTATGCCGCCCGCCAGGCAATGGGCCGCATCCTGGCCGAGGAACACCCCGCCGATGCCGACATTGTCATCGGCGTGCCCGACAGCGCCATCCCCGCCGCCATCGGCTATGCCGCCGCGTCGGGCCTGCCCTACACCGAGGGCCTGATCAAGAACCGCTATATTGGCCGCACCTTCATCCAGCCCGACCAGCGGATGCGCGCCAACGGCGTCGCCCTCAAGTTCAACCCCCTGCCCGAAATTCTGGAAGGCCAGCGCGTGGTCGTGGTGGACGACAGCATCGTGCGCGGCACCACCACCCCGCCCATCGTCGCCCTCTTGCGCGGGGCCGGGGCACGCGAAGTCCACATGCGGATTCACAGCCCGGCCATCCCTCACCCCTGCTTCCTCGGCGTAGACCTGGCCCGCCGCGAAGAATTAATCGCCCACCACCTGGACGTGGCCGGCATCTGCCAGGCCATCGGGGCCGACAGCCTGGGCGTCCTCAGTCTCGACGGCCTGCTCCGCGCCGCCGGTGGCCCCCGCGACACCTTCTGCGCGGGCTGCCTGACCGGCGACTACCCGGTCCCCCTGCAAATGGAGCTATCCGCCGACATGAAGCTCGCCCTGGAAGGTGCCCGCCGCGCCCCCGCCCTCACCGCCGAATCCCCCCTGCCCATGCACGAAGAAGACCGGCTGGAGCCGGTGCCGGTCGGACGGTGGTAAATTGTCGGGAACCGAGAGCCAGACAAACACTACAAAGAGAACAGGTATAATGCCAGGGGGGATAGGGGAATCAGATGGAGGATATGGCTCTGCCCATTGACCGTCGGCCTACCCCTACGGCCTGGGACACGCAACTGTAAGCGCGAACTTAAGCGGGGCGACTCCAAGCTGTCATCCTGAGCGTAGCGAAGGATCTTGTTCGAGCGCCATGATCGCTGAGGCAACCGCCCCGATCGGCGCGAACAATCAGGGTGCCTCAACAAGATCCTTCACTACGCTGCGCTTCGTTCAGGATGACAGAATCTTAAGTTCGCACCTTTGGGACACCCAACCATCCGCAGACGGAGCCGTATCCCACAAGGACATCAGGTTGGCAAACCAGCAAATCACCAACCCCCAACCCCGTACCGTCACCACCGCAAATCCTCGCGCCCTTTCCGCCCTTTGGGCGCACGGCGGGGGTTTCCCTTCTTCGGGCGCGGGGAGTCGGCCTCTAAATCGTCAGCCTTGACCCAGGTGTCGTTGCTGCGGGGCGGGCGGGAGCGCGGGCGCGTTCCGGTAGCACGCGGGGCCAGGTTGGTCACGTCGGCCCCCGCCGCCTGCACCGCCGACCGCACCTCGTTGTCGGCGGTCACCACCACCACATTCGACGGCAGGTTCGCCGCGAACCGCTTCAGCACCGTGTCGGCGCTCTCGCCGGGAGCCGAAAAGACGATCCGCACCCGCCCCCGCTGGAAGCCGCGCGCCCCGTACACCCCTGCATTGGCGCTGTTCGCCCCGTCGAATACACAGATGATCTCGTCACCCCGAAACGCCGGGGAGGCGTTCAGGCAGGCCACCAGCACATCGCGCGCCTGCTCCAGACTCGTGCGCTCAAACCGCACCAGCCCCGGATCGCGCCGGATGACATTATAGCCGTCAACGAGAATTGTGCGTCCCATAGGTCAGTTGCGAGTCGCGAGTTGCGAGTCGCGAGTTGCGTGATGGCAACTACTAAAGCACACCTTGTACCAAAGAATACGCAATACGCAGACCGCAGGTCGCAATAGGTGGTACAACTCACGCATCACGCATCACGCATCACGCATCACGCAATACTATCGTTAACCTCAATCGTCACCGCCCCGATTTCGCGGGTTTGCGCCTGAAGGGCGAGCGTGTGCGCGCCTGGAGCGAGTGAGGCACCCACGATCGTCAGGCTCAGCGGCGTATTGGTCGGGAAAGGCAACGGCGCGTCGGCGGTGATGGCCGGGGCCTGGGTGTGCGTGTCGCCTACCACCACGGTGATCGCCGCCGGGTCCAGCAGCACCCCATCCACCGCCAACCCCACCCCGACCAGCGTGCCCGGCGCGAGGTGGTTGCGTACCGTCAGGCTGAACCCGTCCGCTTGGTTGTGCAAGCTCCCTTTGACATACATTTGCTTCAGCATAAACGCAGGGATCGTCGGCATCGCTCCTCCTTACGCCCATAGTTCTCCACAATGAGCGACTAATTATCCACAGATTATCCACAGTTATCCACAATCGGTGGGTTATTCCCCGGCCAGACGGGTGGCATCGCCATGCAGGAGCAACCCGATTTGCGCCACCTGCTCGAACTCCTGCTCCAACAAGCGCCGCAGCACCTTGCGGACCGCCCAGCGCTCGTTATCAACGATATACACCGTGGCGCACTCGACCGGATCAAGGGCCGACAACCGGGCCACCACCACCGCACGCACCGCCTGGAGATGAGTGAGCAGATCGGCAGCGGGCGGCGGGTTGGGTAGTCCGCCTAATCGTTCCACCGTCCAGTGTTCTGCCGCCGCCAGCCCGGCTACCCGTTCCGCCACCGTGCGCCCATCCGGGCGGGGGGCGGCCCAGGCCGCCGCGTCCAGCCCCGCCAGCAGGGCGAGCAGATCGGCGCGGCTAAAGGCCAGCCGGTCCAGGCAGAGCGCTACCTGGGCCGGAGTCGCCGGGGCCGACTCCATCTCGAACAGCGCGCTCTTATCCTGGGCCTCTTGTGGCGCGCTGCCCCGCACCAGTTCCACCACCCCCAGCGTGACCGGCGCGATCATTTCAGGCGGGGGCGCGGCGGCCCCGTGGTCGCGCAGCCACTGCCAGTAAGCCGGGATCGCCGGGAACAGCCGGTCGAGCGCCTCCTGCGGGGTCACCCCCCGGCTAAAGCACCCCGGCAGGTCCAGCACATGGGCCAGGGTCCGCCCATCCTCCTGTGTCTCCACTCCAACAGCGTAGCGCATAGGGTATTATACCAGAGAACGAGCAATGAGCGATGAGCAATGAGCAATGAGCGATGAGCGATGAGCGATGAGCGATGAGACGAGAACTAACCTCGTACCTCGTACCTCGTACCTCGTACCAACCCCCAACCCCAAAACCCCAACCCCTGCGAATTGCAAAAAAAAGCCCACCAGCCCCCACGCCGCCAAGGGGCGAGGCCGAGGGGGGGGGTTAGTGCCCCGGTAGG
>JBBSAN010000708.1:0-4124 GCA_038252265.1 Chloroflexia bacterium | reverse complement strand
GCGATATCATCAGGACCATTGTACAAAGCCCGTCATGACCCTGCGGGGTCACCACCTGCGATCAAATACCCGCCGTTGGTGTTGTGGCCGGGCCTACACACTGGTATTTGAGAGCAGTCGATCTCAGACGTTACTCTTGACAATGTGGGCGCAAGCACCTATAATTGATGCGTGTTCACACACATTGATCAATGGGCGCGCAACTGCCCACCTGCCCGCCGCACAGTGGGGCGTACAGACCGCACGCCGGCATTATCTGTCCAGGAGCGCACGATTATGATAAAGATTCAATGGTGGTTACGCATCGTGGGCGTACTCTATCTGCTGTTTGGGCTGATGAATGTACTCGGCGGCCTGGATATTGGGCAGCACACCGAAACCCTGACCTGGCTGGTGCTGGGCGGCGTGCTGCTTTTCTACGCGCGGGAGCCGGCGCGAGCGGGCATCCTGGTGGTGACAATCGCCCTGTTAGAATTGCTGGTATGGATTCCGGTGACAGTAGCCTTAGTCCGCAGTGATATGCCGCTCACCTTGGGAGGCACCTTCATCGTGCTACACCTCGTTATCGGGGTCAGCGGCCTACTGTTTCTGCGCCAGGAAGCGGTGCGGGCTACCGACTAACTTCCGCGTCGTCAGGCGCAGGGCGCAGCAGCCAGAGCCGGGCGACGACCAGGGCGACCGTGGCGCAAAATTTATAAGAGAGAACCCGTTTCCAGGGGCCGCTGAGATTGAGGCCGGGCCCGACGAGCGGAAAACTGCCCACCACCAGGGTCGCCGCCTCGGTTCAGCAGGGGACCGTGTCGGCGGCGCTGCTGTGCAAACTTGCGGCCTCCCCGCGCCAGAACCGGCTGGTGCAGGCACTGTCGGAACTGGGCAAACTGGAGCAGACGCTGTTCCTGGTGTGATGATTATCCGGCTGCTCGTCGAAACCCAGGACTTGGTGCCGGCGATCCTGGGCGGTGCGGCCGCGTCCGCCTTGCTGTTGCCGCTGGCCTTTATAGTCGTCGAAGGGATCGTCATCGTTACGATGTTTCGGCGGGTGGCGGCGCTGCACGCTGCGGCCGCCCACCCGGTTGCTGCTCCCGCGCCTCGCGTGGGCTCGGTTATAGGAGGTTAATGCACCCATGTACCCGCAGATTGTGCCAGCCGGCGGCGGCCCGAATTACGCGTGGTCGCAAGATCATATCTATGTCAAGGCGGCCCGCGACCTGACCGCTGACCGCGTGACCCTGGTCGAAGATCACTTAAAGCCGGGGTTTCACCTGGCCCGCCATTATCACAAAGTGATGACCGAGGTTTTTTACATCCTGGAAGGCGAAATCCTATACACCTTCGATGATGAGCAGGTCATCGCCACATCGGGCATGACGATCAACATCCCGCCCCACATCTGGCATGATGTGCAGTGTCCTAACGGGGGCAAGATCATTACCATTTTCAGCCCGGGCGGGTTTGATACCTATCTGGAAGAATTGGCCGCGTTGACGGAGGCGCAATCGGCGGATGCCGCCTATCTGACCGCCCTGGCCGAGAAGTATGATAGCTATCTGGTGTAAGGATATCAGTGACACGTTAAGGTTTTACGCGCCATGTCAACGGCGTGGGCCGCAAGGTGGCCGATAGGCTGATCCTGGCCGTGGGCGCGCTGGTCGGTGGCGGGGTCTACCTGGGCCTGGCGCGCCTGCTGCGTGTGGAGGAACTCAGCCTGGCCTGGGGCCTGCTGGGCCGTCGGGCGGGGCGCTAAAGGGCCAACTCGATACCATGCGCCCGCACACTTCACGGGGAGTGCCCATGAGCGCAAGCTGGCCCCGAATCAGGCGCTTGGCGCGGCGGGGGCCGCGAGCGGGCTGTAGATTTCGACCAGGTGGCCGTCCGGGTCGGCGATATGCGCGGTGCGGGCGTTCCAGACCGGGCGATCCTGCGGCCCGCTGACCGCTGTGGCCCCGCGCGCCACGAGATCGGCATAGAAGGCATCCACGCCGTCCACCTGGAACACGATCACTGTCTGCCGGCCTGCTGGCGCCGGGGCCGGGCTGGCCTCGCCCAGCGCGTCGGCAAACCCGTCGCGGCTGAACAGCTCCAGCCCGCCCTTGTCGGTCTCGAAATAGGCATAGCCCATGCCCTGGTCGCTATATTTGGGGGGACATTATTTTTTTGCAAAAAGTGTACGCAATAGAGTAAAAGTCACCCTGTTAGCGCCCAAGATCGGGTTTCGGACCGCGCAGTCAGACACAGCGGCTACGGCGCAAGGCACCTCATAGGGTGACTTTTACTCTATTGCATCGCTCGTAGTTGGCGTGTCCTAAAATTACATGTATCCTGTTCATAGGCCGGATCCGCGCGGCGGTGACGCAGAGCGCCGTGCGGCTGACGGAAGCCTTGTATGTCCGCCCGCCCGCCGCGCAACTCCTCGGAGCGGTCACGGCGATCGAGATCCTGGTGTCGGACCAGATCGAGACGTATGATCAAATGCGCCGGCGCATTGCGGCCCTCCTGGGGCGGGAGGCGCTCGACCAGTACGCGGTGGAGGGGGTATTGCGGGCGCGTCACCGCTACGTGCATCAAGGCGACCCTGGTCCGGCGCGCGCGATGGTGCCGCCCGCGATGGGGCTGGCGCTTGCCTGTTTGGTGCGCTATGCGGCGGCGGCCCCGGCCTTCCCGGACAAAGGGGCGCTGCTCGATTACCTCGACTGGGCCGCCAGCGGGGATCGGCTGGCGCGGGTTTGGACTCCGGCCGAGCAGCGCACGCTGGCCCGCGGGCCCAAGCACACGCCCGCCCCGCTCACGTTTCCGTTCCTCACTCCTCCCGCTGCAGCAGCAGAGGCACCGACCTCATCAGTCCCTATGTTTACCGCACCCGGCGCGTCACCAGCAAATAGCCCAACTCTCACGCGGTGCAGCGCCTGAGATCCAGTCATAACTCGGACTGCGCGTATTAGGCCCGTTGGACCGTCTTTTGGGCCTCCTGCCGCCCTAACCGGGCCGCCCGATCGGTGGTTGGCCGCCCGGTTAGGGGATCGGTCCGCCTACCGCAAGTAGGATCGGGCCAGATTCGGGCTGGGCCGGTAGGCTATCCAGGAACGATGACCCCAGTGCGGCGCGATTTTCCTGTCCCGGCGGGGGTCGCACCCGCGCTAGCCGAGTTATGAAGGGATCTCAGGCAGCGCAGCTTGACACCCCTTTGCGACCCTGCTATCATACGTCTCAAATCACCCTTGTGTTCTCCTGGACCCCGTGACGGGCGGGGTGCCCAACCTGGAGCCAGCCGCCACCCTTTCGGTCCCCGCAACCGCATAACAAACCGCTCCGCCGGTGGTGCAAACACCGCGGAGCGCGACCCGACCCAGGACAGGGGTCCAGTAGCCGCATTGGACCATAGAATGCGCGGGCGGGCTATCCCTGTTTCTTGGTCAGGCGGACTAACCGGCTGGTTCCCCGCCCGGCCCAGTCGGGGCGGGCGCAGGCCGCAAGGAGCGATGCCCATGACGCTGCCCCGGACGCGCCCCCCGCGCCGCGCTGTCAGAATCGGGCTTGCACTGATCGTGAGTACGTTGGCCGGGTGCGGCCTCCTGTCGGCGCTGCGTCCGGCTCCCGACCCGACCGGGCTTCCGGCCATCGGGGGCCCCGGGCGCGTGCGGCAAGAGCAGACCCAGGGTTCCTACACGCTGGCGATTCTGCCCGGCGCGGGGGGCGCGGCGGGGCTCACCATCGCCGGCACGATCCGGGGGCCTAATCTCGAACTGCTCCAAACCTCCGAGATCCGCCTCAATCCCCCGCCGGTGCTGACCGACGCTACCGACCAGCCCTGGCGGTTGGACGGCGCGAGCCCGATCCAGCCCCATCCCTATCAGTGGAACCCGCTCCACGCGCCTCCCACCCCCTGGGGCGTCGCCGCCCAGTACGACTACCACACCTTCACCCTCCACTTTGCCCCGCCCGACGGGGCGCACCCCCCAGCGGGCGCGCCGCTCCGGCTGCGCGTGACGGTGAGCCTGCCCCGAGACCTCGTGCCGGGGGGGGGGCTGCGCGCCCCGCCCGGCACCAGCGCGTTCCCCCAGCCCCCCCCCAGAGCGGCGGGCCGGGACCAGCGCGGCCCGCGAGGGAGCAAAAAGCGGGTGGAGATG
>JBBSAN010000707.1:0-4130 GCA_038252265.1 Chloroflexia bacterium | reverse complement strand
TGGATCGCGCCACCGCGAACAAGGAGCAACAGGCCGCCCTGGCCGCGCGCCAGGCCGCCAACGAGGCGACTCTCCAGACGACGCTGGCCCGGCAGGCGGCCTTGCGCGCCCTCTCCGCCCGCAGCCCCGCCGAGCAACAAGAGCTGGATCGCCTGGATGCCACGATTCCGGGCGACCTGCTCACCCGCTCCGGCCTGCTCCGCCAGTTAGACAACCTGGGACAGATCCAGGCCCTGAACGCCATCCCGGCGCGGCTGGTGGACCGGGCGATCCCGCCAGAGCCGGTGGCCGTGCGGGGTGTCTTCAGCCTGGGCGTCGCGGCACTGGTCGGCGGGCTGGCTGCCACGCTGGTATTATGGGCGCTGCCGTTTGCCGCCGGAACGCTGACCGAGGCCGAGGAAGTCCGCACCGCGCTGCACCTGCCCATCCTGGGCGTGATCCCGCGCACGGAATGAGGGGACGCGCGGCGCGTGGTTCGGGGCGCGTGGTTCGTGGTTCGGGGCGCGTGGCGCGTGGTTCGTAGTCAGATGGATCTCAACAAAAAGAGACATGGCGCTGCGACCATGCCTCTCTTAGTTCAATTCCCTAACTCCTTGACCCCTGACCCCTCGTCACCAACCCCCAAACCCCAACCCCCATCACTCGTCGCCCATCAGCCGCAGGGCACGGGGCGCGGGGACTTCCTGGCCGAGCATCCGCCGGAACAGCGTCTCGTAGGCGTCGGTCACTTGCTCCCAGGAGAAATGGAGGCGGGCCCGTTCGCGGGCCCGTTCGCGGGCCTGGACCACCCGGCCAGGGTCGTCCACCAGCCCCTGCAACAGGGCGCGCAGGCTCTCGCCCGGTGCGTGGCCGGTGTAGCCGAACCCGGCCTCGCCCATCGTCTCGCGGTTCTCCGGCGTGTCGTGCGCCACCACGCAGTTGCCGAAGCCCATCGCCTCGACCAGCGCCGGGTGGGTGCCGCCCACCGTGGACGGCTCCACAAACAGGTAGGCGTGCGAGGAGAGTTCGCGATAGGCCGCGCCGAACTGGTAGCCGGTGAAGATCACGTTCGGCCCGGCCATCTGCTTGATCCGGGCGATATAGTCCTCGGCGTAGGGCGCGTCACCCACGATGACGCACTTCTTGTCGGTGTGCAGCGCCTGGTAGGCTTCGATCAGGGTGTGAATGCGGTTTTCCGGCACCAACCGCCCGACGAACAGGATATACTCGCTCGGTTGCAGGCCGAATTGTTGCAGCACGGCCCCCTGCGCCAGCGGCTCCACGTCGGCCCCGTAGGCGATATATTCGGCATGTGCCCCGAAGGTGTCGTGGTAGTATTGCTGCACCACCCGTGAGTCGGTGATGACCGCATGGGGCAGGCGGGTGCCCAGCCACTCGGCCCAGCGGATATAGCGCTTGGCAAGCGGCGGCCACTTCTCGCGCTTCCAGTCCAGCCCGTCTACATGCAATACCGTTTTGCGCCCGGCCAGGCGCGGCAGGAGCGTGATCGGGCTGTTGGCCGCGACGAAGATGAGCACGATGTCGGCTCCTTCGGCGCTGGCATGGAGGGCGGCCAGGCTCGTATGGACCGGCGTATCGAGATACTTGTTGGCGATGGTGGGCAGCCGCACGAGGCGCACCCCCTGATACGTCGGCGCGGTCCATTTCACATGATGGGGCCGGTTATAGACGGTGATGCGATGCCCACGCACCGCTAGCCGGGTGCTGATCGCTTCCACGCATGTCTCGAATCCGCCATAGTTTGCGGGAATGCCGCGGGTGCCCATCATGGCGATTTTCATGCACGCTCCTTCCAGGAATGGGAAGCCAGATAGCAGGGTCCCGTCAGCAGATCATGGAGTCCGTCGGCGCTGTCCGTGCCGTTATCCATGCTGCCCCCGGCCCGCCGGGGTAGATTCCACTTCGCGGGCCGTCAGGGTCATGCCCAGCCGCCCCACCCGTGCATTGACAAACGCTTTGGCGAGGGCGGGCAACGGGCGTGTCGCCGTGTTGAGCATCCGGTGGACGGCCACTTCGTTGACCATCCAGCGGGTGGCGAAGCTGTAGAAGCGCCGGGAATGCCGCCCGGCCACCGTCAGATCGCGGTCGGTGCGCTGGTCCCACGGCTTCAGTTCGATCACCCGGTCCTGCACGGTGTTATAGTAGGCGGTGCCCTTGATCGGGTAGGCGACGGTGGTGAGGAACACGTCGGGGGCCGCTTTCTTCAGGTGGTCCACCGTCTGCTCCAGGTCGTCCACGTTTTCGCCGTCGTAGCCCAGCATGATGAACATCCCCGTTTCGATGCCGTGCGCCTTCGCCAGGCGGCTCATGTTCTGCACCTGCTCCACGCTGACCTTGCGCTTCATCAGGTCGAGTACACTTTGCGATCCACTCTCCGACCCGATCCAGACCCGGTAGCAGCCTAGATCTACTAGCGCCTGGATCACTTCTTCGTTCATCCGGTCGGCCCGGCAGATGCACTCGAACGGCAGGCGCAGCCCGCGCTCTTTCATCAGCGAGGCGTACTGGAACAGCCAGCGATGGTTGATGTTGAACACATCGTCGGCGTACCAGAGCTGATCAGGGGCGTAGCGCTCCACAATGCCCTCCACCTCTGCCACCGTGCGCTCCGGCGACTGGCGGCGGTGGGTTTCGCCAAAGACGGTGTGGCTGCACCAGGTGCAGGTGTAGGGGCAGCCCCGCGCCGTGATCAGCGAGACCGACCCCAGGCCGTGGTGGGTGCGCCAGGTGCCGACATAGCGGTCAATGTCGATGGCGGCGCGGTCAGGGAACGGCTGGGTGTTGAGGTCTTTGATCTGTGGGCGTGCCCCGTTGCGGACGGTCTTGCCCGCCTCGTCGCGGTAGATGATGCCCAGGATGCCTTCCATCCGGTGCGGGCCGTCGGTTCGCAGGCGCGGGATCACCTCTTCCAGCGTCAGTTCGCCCTCACCCAGAACCACCACGTCGGCCCCAGCGTCCAGGTATTGCTCGGCATAATGCGGCGGTTCCGGCCCGCCCAGCACGACCTGGCTGCCCGCCTCTTTGCACCAGCGGATCATCGGCAGGATGTTCAGCTTGGTCATCATGTTGGTGTAGATGCCGACGACAGGCGGGCGGGCCTCCAGGATGTAGGCGCGGAATTCCTCTTTGGTGCTGAAGGTATTGTCGCGCACCTCGACCGCGAAGCCCTGCGCCTTCAGGTGCGCGCTGATATAGAGCATCCCCAGCGCGGGGTAGGGCTTCATGATCTGCTGTTCGTGCGCGTCTTCGGCAATGTAATAACCGGCGGTGAGCAAAATATCCATCGTTTGGTCCAGTGGCTCGTAGCGCGTGGCTCGTGGCTCGTGAGGGGTGGATTGTTAATCCTCAAATAGTGCGTGGATTGGCATTGTCCAACCGGGTACCACAGCGGTCCCGTCAATCTGGTCATCTCCGGTTAGCACAGTCACTGTGTTTGGTGAACGGTGGACGGCTACAGTGCGGTGACGTGGATTGATCACCAGCACCATCAGTGTTCCGGCAGCCAGCCACTTGGCGACTTTCTCGGCTACTTCCTCATAGAGGTCGCCTGGCGAAATGATCTCCGCGACAAGTTCAGGCGTCCCGTTAATAAAGCCTTTCGGAAGTTTCCCGCCGGGCAGTCGTTCGTAGCTGATATAAGCGGCATCGGGCGAGAGCACACTATCAGGATTACGTTGGATGATAAACCCGGTCTCGACCACAACTTTGCCTGACTTGTTAGCGCGTACATGTGCTTCTAATTCGTAGGTGAGCAATACCGCAATATTGCCATGTTCGCCGCCAGGGGGAGCCATTGTAGTCATCACTCCTTCCACCAGTTCATGGCGCTGCCCGTCATCAGGCAACTGCCACAAGTCTTCGGCGGTCATCAATTGGGTGTGAGTCGCCATACGGGAGCCTCCCTTCGTGAATGGGTCTGACGCTTAGTTGCTCCCCACCGGTTGCAGGGGAATGATCTGCCGGTCGGGGCGCTTCACCTTTTCCAGCGCATCGAGGGTGCGGCGCTTGCGTTGCAGGCCCACCCAGTGGCGCGGGATGGAGAGCACGTCGCGCACATGGCGCGGGCGCAGCGTGGCCGGTTGGCGCAGGGCGGCCCGCACCCGGTCGGCAGCCTTCCGCATTCGGAATTC
>JBBSAN010000706.1:0-4138 GCA_038252265.1 Chloroflexia bacterium | reverse complement strand
GGGCGGGGGGCATTACGTGGTGCTTGGGGACCGGTTTGCGACGGTGTTTCCTCGGGCGGCGTAGGCGTGCCTGGGGCTTTTGTCACGGTGCTAGGTGCCGGAACTGGTGTGCTTTTAGGCCCTGGTGTCGCCTGTGGTGTAGATTGGGGCGTTCCTTCAGACTGGGGTTCCGTAGTGGCGACAGCCGGCGCGTTGGCATTAGCTCCTGCAGCTTGGCTTGAACTGCTACCCCCGCCCGGAGGCTGACCGGTTGGGCCTGATGAACCTGTGCCCGGAGGCTGACCGGCTGGGCCTGATGAGCCTGACGAACCGCCTGGGGTCGGAGGAGAAGGGGCAAGCGCGGGGCGCGCCGTACCGGATCGGGGCACACTCGGCTGATTAGCATCAATAAATGTGACGCCTGATCTGCGGAGTCGTTCCGTTACTCCTGTCGAACGTCCACCTGCATTTACTACATTAAGACTCACGCGCCCAGGTAGCCGATCACCTTGTTGTATGGCTGCTCTACTCTGGCGCAGGAGTCGCAGTACATGCTGGCGGTAAGGGAATCTTTGTTGACTCATGCCTTCTACCGCATTGATCATATCGTCCAAGTTAGTCAGAAGGTTGCGTGTCGGGTCAATTGCCGTTGCGCTGCCTACATTTCCGGCCCGCGCCAGAGACTTATTATCATTGATATGCAACTCCCCAGAGCGTACATTGTAGAAGAGGCCATCCTCACCTCTGGTTGTGGTCGCGTGCCCGGCCCCCCCACTTGGCCCCCGCACGGCTGCCCAGCCGTCTTCGTAACGGTAGAGGGTAAAACCCATCTCCTGTTCGCCGGAGTAACCGCGTTCGTGTCGCGGGTCGCCTTGCCGCTGGATCAGCGGCGGCGTCCCCCCCGGCGAGAGGTGCGAGCGCTTCCCGGTGATGGCTGCCTCAGCAGCTTGTTCCCATGCATCGTCACTCTGGCTAACTATGGCACTTTGGATCTGTGGTGGTGTCTGTCGTTGCTGCACGACATGCGCTAATTCGTGGGCCAGCAAATGCTGCCCCGCCCCTGTCATGGGGGCATACTGCCCGGCTCCAAACACCACGTCCTGCCCGGTAGTGTAGGCCAGCGCCCCCAGCGTGCGCGCCGAGTGCGCAGCTGATCCACCAGTATGCACCCGCACCTGGCTGAAATCCTGGCCGAAACGAGTCTCCATCGCGGTTTGGGTTGCCCGGTCAAGGGGTTGGTCGCCCCCGCTGGCGAGTACCGCCTGGACCTCGGCGGGCACCTGCGGCCCGGTGTCGGGAGCAGGCTGCAGCAACCGGCTGACCGCCCCGTTCCCGGCGGTCTGTTGCAGGTGCCGGATTGTGCTGGCCGCGCCCGGCGTGCCCGCGCCGCCTGCCGGCTCGTGGGCGTGGGTTTCGGTTTGACGGGCCGGGGGGGTGCTTTGTGTACGCTGTGCGCCGGTCTTGCTCATGCGGGCACCTCCCCTGGCGTGGGCTGCGTGGCCCACTCGGCATGTGCGGCGATCAATTCGGCCTCGTTCACTGTCTTGCCCAGCTTCTGGTATTCGCGCCGCAGGGCCTGGCGCAGGTGGGCCATCGTCACCGGGCTGCGGTCGGGGGCGGCCAGGAAGGCCGCTGCGAGGGCGATGTTCTTGATGTTGCCCCCGCTCAATTTGAACTGCGCGGCCAGAAAATCAAGATCCACATCGGCGGCGCGGGGTAGCTCCGGGGGCCAGATGCCTGCCCAGATGCGGCGGCGGTGGGTCTCGTCGGGGAAGGGGAAGTGGATGGTGAAGGCCATGCGGCGCACGAACGCTTCGTCCAGGTTGCCGCGCAGGTTGGTGGCGAGAATGGCGACACCTTCATACATCTCCATCTTTTGCAGCAGGTAGGAGATCTCGATATTAGCGTAGCGGTCGTGCGAATCGTGGACCTCGGAGCGCTTGCCGAATAGGGCGTCGGCCTCATCGAAAAGGAGGATGGCGTTGGCGTGCTCGGCGGCGGTGAAGATGCGGTCGAGGTTCTTCTCGGTTTCCCCGATATACTTGCTGATCACGCCTGACAGATCGATCTTGTAGAGGTCCAGCCCTAGGGCGTGGGCGATAATCTCGGCAGCCATCGTTTTGCCCGTGCCGGAAGGGCCGACGAACAGCGCGGCGGTGCCCTTGCCGTGGGTTAGCTTGCGCCCAAAGCCCCAGGTATCGAGCACCTGTTCGCTGTAGGCCACACGCCCGCAGATCTCGTGCAACTGGGCCAGCGCGTCGGGCGGCAGCACCAGATCGGCCCAGGTGTAGCCCGGCGTGATTTTGCGGGCCAGCGCCAGCAGGTCTTGCCCGGAATGCGCCCGCGCCGCCGCGAACAGGTCGGCTGCCGTGGGTAGGCCATCGTGATCGAACATGGTCGCCGGGGTAGCGGCCCGCCAGCGGGCCTGGCTTCGGGCGGTCCCGACGGCGGCGGTGATCTGCCCGGCGGTCAGGCGGAAGCGGGCGGTCAGGGTGTCCAGGTCGGGATCGGGCAACGGGATCGCATGTTCCGCCAATGCGGCGCGCCAGTACTGGCGTCGCCCGGCGGTATCGGGCAGCGGGAACGGCACGGCGATCACCCCGGCCTCTCCCTCGTCGGCCTCGATCTGCCCCTCGGTCCAGGGGTGCTCCCCGGCCAGGATGACCGGGCCGGGATGCCCGGCCAGCGCCGCCCACACTTTCCCTTGCAAAGGCGCGCGCGCCGCGTCCCGCCCGCCATCCAGCCGGTCAAAATAGAGCACGGCGTCTTCGAAGCGGGCGGCACGAACCAGCAGGGTCAGCAATTCTTCCGTGTTCGGTGCCGTTCCCAGCACGGGCGCATCTACCGCCAGCAGCCGGGTACCCACCTCCCCGGCGATGGCTTCGGCCACGCGCCGCAGGCCGCTATCGGGCGTGCCCTGGAAGTAGAGGCGCAAGGGAATGGCGGGAGCTGTGGCGATCAGCCCGGCCAGTCCTTCCCGTACTCCTGCTGGCAGGGGCACATCGGCCAGCGTCCGCCGTGGTTCGACCCGGCTGCACACCGCCGCCAGCCGGGGGTCCAGGCTCTCCTGACCCAGCAGCCATTCGACAATTTGGGGATCGATCTTCAAGTAATGTCCCAGTAATGGTGGCTGCGTCTGGTTGGGATCGGGGATCAGGTGGAGCAAGCCGTGGCGGCGCAGGGGAGCCTCGGCGGCTACGTGGGCGCGGCGGGCCAGTTTCGCCTCGGTGGACGCGCAGAGCAGGTTGAGGGCCAGATCCAGGCTGGGACGGCGGCGGGATACATCGTTTTGCAGGAAGGCATAGAGCCGCTCGTAGCGCAGATCCACTTCGGGGGCGAGGGCGATCAGCAACAGATCGAGGTCGAACGGGGTGAGATCGTAGGTTTCGCGCAACCAGTCGAGCACGGCACTGTCGTCCGCCGGCTCGCCGGGGGCGGCCACCCCGGCCAGGACCGGGCTGCCGGGCGGCTGCTCCAGCAGACGCTCCACCTCGTCCAGGCTAACATAGAGACCCCGAAACGGGTCACTGGCGCTGTCTGGCCCGTACACCACCTGGGCCACGGCGGCGGCGCGCTCCAGCCGCCGGTCCAGCCGCGCCAGGGCAGGGAGGAGGGTGGGAAGGACGCGGCTGCTGTGACCGGGTACCTGCCGTGGCTCGATTATCGTTTCCACCGGCTTAACCATTGCTGCACTCGCTGCGAGGGGGTGAGCCTGACGCCCATCCGCTCCAGGTACGGCGCGATGAAGTGGTCAATGTCGTGCAGATTCTGCACATAGCGCCGGGTGCCGCTGGGCACATGGGTGATGTGCCCGCGCCAGGTCGCGCCCTGCTGGGTGTCTGCCGGCTCTTCGAGCCAGACTTTGACGATAAAGGAGTGGGTATTGAATTCGCGCAGGCTCATGCGTGCCCCCGCCGTCCGAGCGTGCTACGGGGTCAGGGAGTCATGCGGTGCCCGGACCTCGCGAAAGATGATCTACCCAATGCTTGCTCTATTAAAGCAGAGGGGAGTCTCGGCGGCGTCTGTCGGGGCGTCTGTCGGGGCGTCTTTGGACGAGGGATGCGGGACAAGGGCTGCGGGACGAGGGATGCGGGACGATACGCAATACGCAATACGCAATACGCAATTAGCGTGTGATGCGTATTGCGTATTGCGTATT
>JBBSAN010000705.1:0-4138 GCA_038252265.1 Chloroflexia bacterium | reverse complement strand
TATGAAAGGATCCCAATCGTTCACCATCAGGGGATACGGGTCGGGATCTTAATAACCCCTCACCCCGTGGCCGGGTCGCGCCGGAGCCGCAGGCCGAGCGTCAACAAGATCCCACCGGCCAGCAGCAGCGCAAACAGGGCGGGCAGATCGGCCTGCCCGGTGCGGGGCATCCCCGGCGCGCTCGCTTGCGTGGCCGTGCGGATCACCGGGCAGTTGACGACGAGGCCGGGATGCAGGACCGGATACCCCGAATTCATCACCTGGGAGACAGCAGTGATCGTGTTGGCCTGATAGCCGGGCGGCACCTGCACCAGGAAGACGTTCCAGAAGGGGCTGTAGCCCTCGTCGCCGGGGATCACCGGGATCACGTTGTGCTGGCCCGGCACGAACTGAGGCTGGCCCTGCGCGTCCATGCCGGTGATGAAGGCATAGATCGCTGCCGTCTGGTCGGGGCTGGGGCCGAAGTCGAAGTAATGGACCTCGCGGCCTTTGTACCAACCGTGGGTGAGGCCGGGCGTGCCCTCGCTCAGTTGGGAATTCAACGGCACCACCGGGCAATTCACCAGCACATCGCTGACCTTCTGCGGATAGCCGCCCTGCTTAATATCATCCACCGAGCGCAGGGTATCGGCCTGATAGCCCGCAGGCACGGTGACAAAGATGACATGCCATAGGTCCGAATAGCCCGCGTCGCCGGGCACCACGTCGATGATATTGTGCTGGCCCGCTACCGGCTGAGGCTGCCCGTTGGCATCGAACCCGGTCACCAGCACATAGATCGGGGCCTGGGCCACCTGCTGGGCATCCTTGAGCGGCGGCGAATTGCCCCCGAAATCATAATACTCGGTGACCCGGCCCTCATACCACCCCTGGACGAGCGAATACGTCTTCGGCGGATCGGTGAACACCGATCCCCCGGTTTGGGCACCGACCCCCGGCACGAGGAGGGCGAACAGAAGCAGGGACAGACCCAGGAGCGCGGGAACACGACGAACGGCTGCTTTCATGAACAGTATTCCTTTCACTATGCGGTTGATTAGCGAACATTCCGGCTGCCGACAACCCCAGACCAGCAAGGACGATGGTCGCCCGGCGGCACCCACGGCAGTAAAGCGTGATCATACATAACACGTAGTCCGCGTTCTCCCCGATCTGTTACAGCGATTCACAGGCAAAATTGGCGATCGTGCTCAACCGATCGCCGGGAGCCGTCCGGCCAATCCGGCGTGGCGGCACTGCTCTTGCCATATTAGGGGTATCCCCCGGGCGCAGGGTGGTCTTGACCCGCCGGGCGAACCGGCACGGGAAAATACACGCCTCGGCAGCCGAGGCGATGGAGGGAGAGGGGCTTAACAAAATGACGAAGAAGCAACGCATCGCGGGTCGCCGGGTGCCGCTCGTACTCCTGGGGGGACTGGGAGCCAGCACGCTCAGCATGGCGATCTTCGCCCACCTGGCGGAAGAGATCCTCGAAAACGAGGCATTGGGCCTGGATCAAACGGGGATCGCCTGGGCACGGGCACATCGCAGCCCGGTGCTCGACCGGCTCCTGTCCGCCGTCACGGCGAGCGGCGAACCGTGGGCACAGGCGATCGAGAGTGCGCTGGTAGGGGGCCGCTGGACCACCGAGCATCGCACGGCAGATACGGTGACGCTGGCCTTTGCCCTGGGCGGCGGCGGGCTGATCAACCAGATGCTCAAGCGCTTTTTCCGCCGTCCGCGCCCGGCCCAGGAGTTGCGCCGCGCCCATGCCACCGGCTACAGCTTTCCCAGCGGGCACGCGATGACCAGTCTCGCCTTCTCGGGCACCTTCGCCTATCTGGTCAGCCGCCGGGGCGGACTCACCGGGCACCCTGCCGCCCGGCTGGTCTGGGTTCCGGTGGTGCTGTGGTCGTTGCTGATGGGCATAAGCCGGGTCTATCTGGAAGTCCACTACCCGACCGATGTGCTGAGCAGTTGGGCGGTCGCCACCATCTGGATCACGACCTGTGGGATCGCCCGCAACTTCATGGAGCCGGAGGAAAGTTAAGCGGCCCGGCAGCAGCGTCGCTGGGGCCACCAGGATCAGGCGCGGTGGCTCAGGCGATAGCGGTTCAGCTTGAACTGGTAGTAGAGGAAGCAGCCGATGCAGAAACCCGCCAGGGCGATGCTGGCGGCCAGGGCGACCAGGCCTGCCAGCACCCAGCCGACGACGGGCTGCCCCACGGCGAAAGCGACCTGGGCCAGGCCCAACAAGATCACGGCGATGCTGTTGTTGAAGCGCATCAGCCGCCGGTCTTCGCGCTCGGCCCGAGCGTTTTGCGCGGCGAGCAGGCGCTTCCCGACCTGGAAAATGAGGCTGACCCGCTGCCCGATCAGCACGGCGGGCAGCAGGATCAGGAACAACAGCGTGGTCAGCAACGGTTGCTGCAACACGAATCCGGCGACAATGCCGACCACGATTGTCCAGCGATTAAGCGTGACAATCGGGAGCGGGATATCACCGGGGACCGGTGGCGACTTGGTGGCGTTCGTCTGCATACGAAAAGCTCCTTCTGGGTGCAAAAAAGAGGGGCTGCCCTGCCGGGCAACCCCTCTTTGCTTACCGGGTCAACCGCTGCGCGGGGGCAGCGGGGTTAGATTAACAGCGGATAGGGAACAGGGGTGCCGGGGCGGACGCGCTGGGCATACAACACATGCCCAGCCGCAGACACGCACAACAACAGGCCCCACCCAGTGCCGGGGAAATCGCCCCGTTGCCGGTGTGGTGCGCCTGGTAGTGGCCGCGCAGACTCGCTGTTTCCATCTCCATGTTAGACATTATAGAAGGCACCTCCCCCGAAAGCTGTAAGACTGCCCACATCCGCCGCGATATAGTCCGGGTCCGGCGATTGCAGTGCCCCGGTGGGCCGGGCGATCAACTCGTGGTAGATACGCCCCATCTGTTCGGGGGGATAAGGCATGGCATGATCCAGCCACCAGGCGATCAGCGCGATGGTGGCACTCACGATATGATGCGCAGCCAGATCGCGGGGCAGCGCCACCGCCAGGGGGGCAGCGTGGTCGGCCACGATCTGCTGAGTGACCACAGTGATCAGGCGCTGCAACGCCGCCCGGCACCCCAGCAGCACCCGCACCACTTCGCTGTGCTCTTGCACGTAGCGGAAGACCAGTGTGCCGACCAGCACGGAGTCGGCCTCGGGTTCGGTCGTCGCCAGCAGTTGCCGGAGTTCTTCCAGCACGACATCTAACACATCCTCCAGCAGATCGTCTTTGTCGTGGTAGTGGCGGAAAAAAGTGGCATAGCCGATGTCGGCCTGCTCGGTGATGTCGCGGATGGTGACGGCCTCGTAGCCGTTCTCTAAGGTCAGCGCGATCAACGCCTGCGCCAGCAGGTGCTGGGTGCGGCGGATGCGGCGATCCTGGGTTGCCGGACTGATCATGCGGTGTGCTCCTGTAGCTCCCCCACCCGCCTGCGTGCTGCATCAGCAACGCGTGATGCAGCCCCTCTCCCAGGCCAGGTTGGTCCTTGACGGTTTGCGGTTTATGATATACAATATATCATAATTGACTTCATAAGTCAAAAGATGCATCATCTCTCATAGAAGTACAAGGAAAGTAGGTTCAATATGCCAATAACGACAACTACCCAGTCCGCGTCCGATCCTGTTGCCGAAGCGGGGCGCTGCCCGGTTGATCACAGTGCCTATGGCTCCAAAAAGTCGGTGCGCCCCACCCCCGACGCGGGTGCCCTGATCCAGACCGATGCGCGAGGTGTCTGGCAGGTGCGGGGCTTTGAAGAGGCCCGCGCCATCCTGCGCAGCAGCACCACCCGGCAGGCCGGGTTCAATGCCGAGCAGGTGACTGGGCAGATGATAAAGGGCAATCGCCCGATCCTCTATGAAGAGGGCAAGCCGCACCAGGAACAGCGCACCAAAACCGCCCGGTTCTTCACCCCCAAAACGGTCAGCTCCAACTACCGGCAAATGATGGAAACCCTGGCCGACCGGCTGGTCAGCCAGATCCCGCTGAAGCGCCGGGTGGACCTGAGCGAGTTGAGTATGATCATGGCCGTGCAGGTCACCAGCCAGGTGGTCGGGTTGACCAATAGCTCACTGCGGGGCCGCTCTCGCCGCCTGGAAGCATTCTTTGATCAGGT
>JBBSAN010000704.1:0-4141 GCA_038252265.1 Chloroflexia bacterium | reverse complement strand
AGCGGCGGGCCAGATGCCGTGTCGCGGCTCCCAGGTCAACTCCGTGCGCGCTGCGTAGTTGCTGCACCGCCAGGACGGCGGGCAGGGCCGTGCCGGATCGCGGGGCGGCGGCGGCACACGGATCAACGCGGCCAGCCAGTCTACATACTCGCCCTGGCGGATGGGCTCGTCACAGTTGTTGAAGACGGCCCCGGCAGGAGCGCGTTGCACGGCCAGCAGCACCGCCTCGGCCATGTCGGCCACACGGATGGGCGAGAGATAGTTCTGCCCGTCGCCGGGGATAATCTCGGTCCCCGCGCGCAGCCGCTCTAGCAGCTTGTCCTGCCCGGTGCCGGGGCCGACGAACGCGCCGCCACGCAGGATGCACCAGCGCAACTGCTCCGGAGCCACCGCCCGCACCAGCCCTTCCATCGTGATCACCGGCCCTGCCACGTCGGCGCGAGCCGGGTCCGTATCCAGCGGGGTCTCCTCGTCCAGCCAGCGGTCGCCGCTGTCGGGATAGGCCATGACGATGCTCTGCTGGATGTAGACGGCGACTCCCGCTGCCAGGGTCGCCTCCAGCAGCAGGCGGGTGCCGTCGGTCCGCAGCCGGGTGGTAGCCTCCCAGGCTCCCGCTGCGCCGGAATTGGCGGGGATGGCTGTCGCTGCGTGGATCACGGCATCGCACCCCGCCACCAGCACCGGGAGCCGATCCGCCGCATCGGGGGCGAGTAGATCGCCCGCTACCGCCTCGACGCCCTGCGCTGTTAACGCCTGGACCTGTTCGGGCGTGCGGGCCAGCGCCCGTACCGTGTATTCCTCGGCCAGCAGCAGCGGCAGCAGATGGCGACCGAGCACCCCGGTCGCCCCGACAATCGCCACACGCATGGGTTCGCCTCCTTCTACCACCCACCCAGGTGCAACAACAGCGCGGTCAGCGACAGCCCATCTTCCACCTGCCGGTTGCGAATCATCTGCTGCACCGTGGCGCGGGGCAGCCAGCGTACCGCGTCGATCTCCTGCCGGTCGAATTCCCCGACCAGGGCCACCGCCCGGCAGCGGACCACATGAAAGACCTGATTGGTGCTGCCGTTCGAGGGGTAATAAGTGTAGAGCAGCGTGTGATCGCGGCTCTCCCAGCCCGTTTCCTCCAGTACCTCGCGCCGGGCGGCGATCAGGGCGTCCTCCCCGGCATCGATCCCCCCGGCGGGCAGTTCCCAATGCACCGTGTCGAACGTATAGCGATAGAGCTGCACAAACAGCAGATCACCCGCCGCGTTGTCCACCACCGCCACCACCGCATGATGGTCGTAGGTGACTACATGATAGTCGTCAATCAGCCGCCCATCGGGGAAGCGCAGCGTATCGAGATAGAGGTTGACCCAGCGGCTCTCGTGAATGACGCGCCGATCCAGGCGTTCAGGCTTCATAAAGGGGTCTCATGATCCACGAATGGGCACGAATCGCCACGAATAGCGGTTAATTCGTGCCCATCCGTGGATCGGTGCATTGTTTAGGTCGGGATGCTGCCAGTACTGGGGTCGCCCACGGTCGAGAGGCCTTTAGGGACGATCTGCGCCGTGGTGTGCCCGGCCAACAACTGGCGCAACACATATTGCAGGATGCCGCCGTGCCGGTAGTAGAGCAACTCCTGTGGCGTGTCGATGCGGACGGTGGCGCTGAACTCGACCGGCACGCCGTGTTCCCGGTGGGCCAGCACGCGGACATTGTGCCCATCCGCGAAGCCACTCGCTACCCCCTCCTGCAAGTCGAGGACATCGAACGTCTCGTGCCCGGTCAGGCCCAGCGTTTCGACCGACTCCTCTTCTTTGAACTGGAGTGGTAGGATACCCATGCCGATCAGGTTGGAGCGGTGGATGCGCTCGTAGCTTTCGGCGATGACCACCTTGACGCCGAGCAGGTGCGGCCCTTTGCCTGCCCAGTCGCGGCTGGACCCTGAGCCGTACTCTTTCCCGGCCAGGATAGCCAGGGGCACCCCCGCCGCCTGGTAGAGCATCGAGGCTTCGTATAGCGGCATCACCTCGTGTGTCGGCAGATACATGGTCATGCCACCTTCGGTGCCGGGGGCCAGCCGGTTCCGCAGGCGCACGTTGGCGAACGTGCCGCGCACCATCACTTCGTGGTTGCCGCGCCGTGAGCCATAGGAGTTGAAATCAAGCGGCTCCACGCCATGCTCGATCAGGTATTGCCCGGCGGGCGAGGTTTTGCGGATGCTCCCGGCAGGCGAGATATGGTCGGTGGTGATGCTGTCGCCCAGCACCGCCAGCACCTGCGCGCCCTGAATGTCGGGCACGCTGGACGGAGCCTGCTCCGGCATCCCCTCGAAATACGGGGGGAGCCGCACATAGGTCGATTCCGGATCCCAGGGGAAGAGCGCGCTATCAGGGATATCGAACGAGTTCCAGCGCTCATCGCCCTCGAACACACTCGCATAACTCTTGCGGAACATGTCTGACTGGATCGCCATCTCCAGGGTGTCGGCCACTTCTTGCTGGGTCGGCCAGATATCGCGCAGGTAGACCGGCTGGCCGTCACTGCCCCGGCCCAGCGCCTCGGTCAAGAGGTCAATGCCCATCCGCCCGGCCAGGGCATAAGCCACTACCAGCGGCGGCGACATCAGGTAGTTGGCCTTGACCTCAGAGTTGATCCGGCCCTCGAAATTGCGATTGCCCGACAGGACGGAGACGACGACGAGGCTCTCATCCTCAATACTCTTGGAAATGTCGGTGGAGAGCGGGCCCGAGTTGCCGATACAGGTCGTGCAGCCGTAGCCGACGGTCTGGAAGTTAAGCTGGTCCAGGTAGGTGCTCAACCCGGCGCGGTTCAGGTATTCGGTCACCACTTTGGAGCCGGGGGCCAGCGAGGTCTTAACCCACGGCTTGGTCATCAGCCCGCGCTCGATGGCCTTCTTCGCCAGCAGCCCGGCAGCCAGCATCACCGACGGGTTGGAGGTGTTGGTGCAACTCGTGATCGCAGCGATGACGATGGAACCGTGGCGGAGGGTGAAATGCCCGTTGTCGGAGGGTTCCGGGATGGGGGAGACCTCTTCCTCCTCCTCGCCGGGGATGGCGGTCGGGTTGCCGCCTTCGCCTTCCCAGCGTTCGACCTGCTTGGGCGGGTTCACTACGCCGCCCGGCTGAATGATCCCCTGCAAGGCTTCGCGGAACGAGCGCTTGGCATCGGTCAGCGCCACGCGATCCTGCGGGCGCTTCGGCCCGGCGATGCTCGGCACCACCGTGCTCAAATCCAGGCTCAACGTGGACGAATATTCGGCGTCGGGCGTTTCGGGCGTGTGGAACAGCCCCTGCTCCTTCATGTACGCTTCGACCAGCGCGACCTCTTCGTCGGGCCGCCCGGTGAAGCGCAGGTAACGCAGCGTCTCTTCGTCCACCGGGAAGATGCCGCAAGTCGCGCCGTATTCGGGGGCCATGTTGGCGATGGTGGCGCGGTCGGCAATCGGCAACCGGGCCAGGCCGGGACCGTAGAACTCCACGAATTTGCCGACCACGCCTTTCTTACGCAGCATCTCGGTCACGGTCAGCACCAGATCGGTGGCGGTCGCGCCTTCGTTCAGTTGCCCTTCCAGGCGGAAGCCGACCACTTCGGGGATGAGCATCGAGACCGGCTGGCCGAGCATCGCCGCCTCGGCCTCGATACCGCCGACGCCCCAGCCCAGCACGCCCAGCCCGTTGATCATCGTCGTGTGCGAGTCGGTGCCGACCAGGGTGTCGGGGTAGGCCTGCGGCAAGGCATGGCGGGTGGTGTCGTCGGCCACGCTATCCTCGGTGAAGACCACGCGGGCCAGGTATTCCAGGTTCACCTGATGGACGATTCCGGTGTCGGGCGGCACCACTTTGAAGTTCTTGAACGCCTGTTGCCCCCAGCGCAGGAAGGCATAACGCTCCTGGTTACGCGAGAACTCCAGGTCGGCATTGATCAGGAAGGCCGCATCAGAACCGTAGGCATCCACCTGCACCGAGTGGTCAATGACCAGTTCCACCGGCTGCAACGGGTTGATCCGGGCCGGATCGCCGCCCATCGCCGCCATCGCTTCGCGCATCGCCGCCAGATCGACCATCGCCGGGACGCCGGTGAAGTCTTGCAAGAGCACGCGGGCGGGCATAAAGGCGATCTCGTCGGT
>JBBSAN010000703.1:0-4142 GCA_038252265.1 Chloroflexia bacterium | reverse complement strand
GTAACTACTCAGCCTACTTTTTGCTCGATCAGCACAAGATATGGGCTATCTTGCAGGATGCACCACAACATGTAGGATCGTTGCCGAGAAAAAGCATCCAAAATGCCGTTTTGGACCGTCGTTTCCCGGCATGGAACCACAACATGTTGTGGTTGGTTTACATCATGATCCGCCATATAGTGGCTGAGTAGTTACACAATTTATAGACCAGGGCCGCGCAGCACCTGCACGGCCCTGATCGGGCAAGCCGGGGTTAGTGGCCCCCGTCCGGTGGGCGGGTGTAGCGGTGCCTCAAGCCCGGCGCGAACCAGGCGGGGTCACCCGTAGGATGGAGCACGATCTCCGGCCCCTGGGCCTCCGCCGAGACATAGTGGGCGAACTCGGAATTCTGCCGCCGCACCTGTTCGGGGATCACCTCGGCCAGGAGCGCACCCAAATCTGCCGCGCCGTCCGGGGCCAGGCCGGGCACGAGTTCGACATGAATCCGCAGCCGCTCGCGCTGGGCGGCATCGTGCGTGACATACATGACAAACTTGCCCGTCACCCGGTCGCGCACCCGTGCATCCTCCAGCCCCGCCTTCACATTCTCCGGGTAGAGGTTGGCTCCGTAGAACGAGATGGTGAAGTCGCTGCGCCCGAAGATATAGACGAACGGCAGATCGGGCACCGGCCCGGCATACCCGGCGGCCTGGAGGTCGGCCAGTGGATCATGGCCCTGCGCCCGGCACGCGGCCAGCACGTCGGCACAGGCGAGAATACCCCCGGTATCGTGGATGTTGTAGCGGATCAGCGGGGTGCCCGTCGCCGCCGTGAAGACCAGTTCGCCGCCCACCTGCTCGAAATAGCGCAAGCTGGGATCATACTGGAGCAAGGAGGGCAGGCGGGCTTCGCCAAACAGGCGGGCCGCCAGATCCGGCTGGGCGGCCAGCGCCCGCCGCACCGCCACCGACAGCGGCCATTCGTGGCCCAGCACCGCAGCGTCGGCGGAGCCATAGAGCGCGGCGCTGGTGGTGAACGGATCGGGGCTGTGGGCCAGTTCGTGGGTATGGGCGCGCCATTCCTCGCTGAACACTTCCCCGGCCCAGATCATCTTGATCCGGTAGGCGCTCCAGTCGAGGCCCGCGGCCCGCCCGGCGTCCAGCACGTCCTTGACGAAAGGCGGATACCCGGCCAGCACCACCTGATCGAAGTGCGGTCCCAGCTCCTGCACCGCCCGCAGGATCTCGTCGCGGTTGACCCCCGGTGTCACCAGTGTCAGCGGGTACCCCTTCTGCGCCAGCAGCGCCGTCGCCTGGTAGGTAAACGTGCCCGCGATCCAGGTGCCCATCGCAAAACAGACCACCACCAGAGTCTTGCGCTCGTGGGCCTGGAAGGCGTGGCGGTAGATCTCCTCGAAGCTGATCGAGGTCGCCAGTTCCTGTTCGATGCCGCGCGGCCAGAAAAACGGCTTGCCGGTCGATCCCGACGACACCGAGATCATATGCAGCGCGCTCAGGTTGCCGTCCCAGCACAGGTCGGGCAGGGGGTACTGGGTCAGGTAATTCTTCTTGTCCATCACCGGCACCTGGACCAGATCGGCAGGGGTGGCGATCCGCTCTGGGGCGCAGCCCTGCCGGGCCAGGAAATCGCCATAGGCGGGCACCCGCCGCGCCGCCTCGTGGAACAGGGCCAGCGCCCGCGCTGCGCCCGCCGCTTCGCGGTCGGCAGCGGTGGCCGGGTCCGGCGCGGCCAGCGAAACGCTGAAAAAGTGGCGGTAGGCGTCTAAAACCTCATCCATACCGGCATCGTCTCCTCATGCGGGGGTGGGCTATTCGTCGCGCCGGGTCGGCACCGGGGTCGCCCCGGTGACCCGCAACAGGTCGGCGGTCCCCACCTTCAGGTTCACCCCGCGCTGCCCGCCGCTCAGGTAGAGCGTCTCCAGGTCGAGCGCGCTCTGGTCAATGAAGATGCGGAACCCCTTTTGCAACAGCGCCAGCGGCGAGATCCCGCCGACCAGCAGCCCGGTCAACTGTTCCGCCTCGCGCTGGGTCGCCATCCGCAGGCGCTTTTCGCCCACAGCAGGCTGCGCCCCCAGCCCCTTCAGGTCCAACTCCTGCGGGCCGGGCACCACTACCAACAGGGGCCGCCCCTGCCCGCTTTCCGGCAAGACGACCAGCGTCTTGAACACTTCGTCCGGCGGCACCCCCAGCAATTGGGCTACTTCTACCGCCGAGTGGCGGGCCGGATCGTAGTGGTGCGCCTCGTAGGTGACATGATGGGCGTCCAGCACGCGCATCGCGTTGGTCTTTGCCCCTTTTGCGTTCTCTGCTTTCGCCATCGCTCCGGTCCTCATTCTTACCTGTGGTATGCTATTATACAATGGAGTGGCACCAGAGCGGTATCCACATCGCCGGGCACGGCTGTTGCAAAGTCAGCGGGTGCTGGCCGACCCCACCGCTGTCATCCGGCGCGCAGCGACGGATCTTCGAGCGGGCCGTGGTGCCGAGGCCACGATCTCGATCTTTCCTGACGGTTGGGCGGCCCCACCAAGATCCTGCGCGGCGCTCAGAATGACAGCGGTGGACTTTGCAACAGCCCTACGTCGCCGGGTAGGGACGTTTGCCGCGCTGGGAACATCCGCCCGCAGACCTATTGCAACTGCATAAAAATTGTGTATAATTTCACAATAGAAGGTTGTGAATTTATACACAAAGTTAGCAGCACCTGGCCCGTGCCCAGGCGCATGGTTAAGAAGGATGGACCCCAATGGTTGCGCAAGCTATCGCCGCAAAGCCGATCCCGCACATCGCCGAACCCCCGCTGATCGGCAGCATGACGGCCTTCCAGAAAGATCGCCTGAGCCTCTTTCGCCGCGTCTCGGCCACCTATGGCGACATCGCCCGCATGAATTTCGGCCCCTTCCGGGTCATCTTCATCAACGCACCCGATCTGGTCCAGCAAGTGTTGGTCGAGCACAACGACGACTTCGATAAAGGCGTGGCGATCCACCGCGCCTTTACCCCGGTCATCGGCAACGGGCTGATTAACAACGAGGGCGCGTCGTGGCGCACCCAGCGCAAACTGATGGCGCCTCCGTTCCAGCATCGCAATGTGGCCCGCTATGGCGAGACGATGGTCCAGTATACCGAACAGCTACAGGCGGGCTGGCGCGACAACAGCACCATTGACGTGGACCACGCGATGACCGCGCTAACGATGAGCATCGTCGGCAAGACCCTGTTCGATACCGACGTGCTGAACGAGAGCGACGAACTGGGCAGCGCGATCACAATGGCCCTCCAGTACATGCAGTACACGCTTGACCATATCTTCCCCATCCCGTTGAGCATCCCCACCGCACGCAACCGCCGCACCCACCAGGCGCTGGCCCTGATCGACCAGCGGATGCACGCGATGATCGCGGATCACCGCAGCGGGGACAAGGGCGACCTGCTCTCCCTGTTGCTCCAGGCGCGCTATGACGACGGCAGCGCGATGAGTGACCAGCAGATTCGCAACGAGGCCCTCACCGTGTTCATGGCCGGGCATGAGACCACCGCGAACACGCTGGCCTGGGGCTTCTACCTGCTGGCAACCCACCCGCAGATATACGCCAAATTGCAGGAAGAGGCCGACCGGGTACTGGCGGGCCGCCCCGCCACGGTGGCCGACCTGCCCAACCTGCCCTACAGCTTGCAAGTCTTCAAAGAGTCGATGCGCCTCTACCCGCCCGCCTACAGCATTGGCCGCGCCGCCCTTCGCCCGGTAGACCTCGGCCCCTATCATGTGAAAAAGAACGACATCATCATGGTGTCGAGCTACACCATCCACCGGCGGCCCGAGTTCTTCGGCCCCACCCCGGACGAATTCAACCCCGACCACTTCTTGCCGGAGAACGAGAAGCGCCTGCCGCGCTACGCCTACCTGCCGTTCGGGGCCGGGCCACGCATCTGCATCGGCAACCAGTTCGCCCTGATGGAGGGCCAATTGCTCCTCACCACCCTGGCCCAGCACGTCACCTTCGAGCTGGTCCCCGGCCAGCAGATCGTCCCCCAGCCCGTCTTCACCCTGCGCCAGAAGAACGGCTGCAAGGTCGTCGTCCACCGCCGCCAACCGCAACACTGATCGGCTAGAACAGCAAGCCCATCGAGGACGCGGCGTGC
>JBBSAN010000702.1:0-4155 GCA_038252265.1 Chloroflexia bacterium | reverse complement strand
GCCCGCGTGTTCTTTTCCGGCGTCTTCCCTAGCCGCCCGCTGGTTCGGCCTCATCGCGGTCGCCCGGCACCCAGCGCCGGGTGGACCGCCGCCCCGGTTGCCATCCCACCACCATCACCCCCAGGATCAGCAGCGTGACTCCACTGATCAACGCGCCCAGCCGCACCGACAGCGGCTCATAGGCGAAACGCACTGTGTGGGTACCCGATGGCACGTACACGCCGCGTAGCGCGTGATCAGCGGTGTACAGCGGCACCGTGGTTCCATCCACCGAGGCCGTCCAGCCGGGGAAGGCCTGATCGGCCAGCACCAGCAGGCCCGCTGCCGGGCTGCTCGTGGCGATCTCCACTGTTTCGGCGGCATAGCGGGTGATGGTGACCGTGTCCTGCGCCTGGGGTGGGGGCACAGCGGGCAGCGGTTGATCGGCGGGCAGGGACGCGGCCAGGAGCGCGGCGTCACGAGCATCGAACGTGGGATCAGTCAACCGCGCCAGACGGGTGGCGGGGTCGGGCACGACTTCCACCCGGTGGGTCAGCCAGGCGCGGGGGAAGGCCTGGCGGTTTTCGTACACGTTCGTGCCGCTCTGGCCGCCGTCGATCACCGGGGTGAACCAGGTGCCGGGCGGCTCCGGCTGGCTCATCAGGCGGAAGGCCAGGTCGCCCGGCAGCGCCTGCCCCTGCTCCCAGCGGCTGCCCCCGGCATAGACATCCTGTGGGCTGAACCAGAGCGTGGGCGCGCTGCCCGGTTGCGTATCTACCCCCTCCAGCCCGAAATAGAAGGTGCGCCCGGCAGCGTTCTCCACCGGGGGGAAGAAGATCGGCCAGAACTGGTTGTTGGGCCAACTGGCCGTGTCCACCTCGCCACTCGCCAGATCGGTGGGGGCGGACGGGTCGCTCTTGAGGTGGAAGCGGATGCGCCCGTGGGTGGGCCGGGCGTAATTGGCGACCAGCAGTTGGACCCCGGCCAGCCGGTCGGCGGGGGCGACGAAGGTCTGGCCGACGAGCCGCCCCGGCAAGAGTTCCCCGACGGACTGGCCGGGGGTCTCCTGGCGGGCGATCAGCTGATAATCCAGGTTCGCGTTCGGCCCGGCGACGATGTAGCGCACCCCCAGCAGGTTGGTCATGGGGGTGCGCACCCCCTGGAAAACGACGATCGCTCCTCCTGGGCGGCTCTGCATGGCCGGATCAATCTGCGACACCATATCGCGGTACGATTGGGGTTCGATGGCGTCATAGCCGCGCAGATCGGTGAGGTCATACCAGATATTGGTATCGGGGGGGAAGACCGCGCCGATCCCGGTGCTGCGGGTCGGGGCGGGTTGCTGCTGTAAAAACCGGGTGACGGCGGTGGGGGGGAAGTGATCGGCGGGGGCGACGGTGGGGTTATAATCGCCCCGCGCTTGCCACAGATCGAGGAAGAGCAGCGCCGGGAAGGCCAGCCAGAGCGCGCCGCGCCACTTGCCGCGTCTGCGCCACGCCACCAGCCCGGCCACGCCCAGTAAGACCGCGCTCACCCCCCACACCCCGGCGGCGCGCAACAGTGCGGCCTGCCAGACGGCGTCGGGGTCGGGCAGGATGGTGGGGAGGCTGAGCAGGGTATGCTCCCCCAGCCAGGGCAGCGCAATCCCCCCGCCCAGCACGGCCAGTAACGCGGCTCCGCCCGCCCCGACCATCCGGCGCGAGCGCCCCCGCTGGCGCAGCGCGTCGAGGCCCAGCGCGGCCAGCAGGCCCAGCGCGAACGGGAAGAAGAGCACCAGCCGCCGGTTCGCGGCCAACCCCAGCACCGGCAACCGGGTGACCAGATCGTAGATACCGGGTACCCGGTAGACCGCCCCGGCGATCACCAGGCTCATGATCAGCACGAACAGGGCGGTGGCCCGCCGCGCCCGGTCGCGGGTCAGCAGGGCCAGCGGGGCCAGAATGAGCGAGAGCAGCCCGCTGTAAATATTGTTATCAATATAGGTGCTGGGCAGGTTCCAGTCGTTGTGGTGGGCCGGGTTGCCGAACAGGTCGGGGGTGACGAGCGTCCACAGGTAGGGGAACTGGGTCCAGGCGTGCGGGCGGGCCGGGTTGTTCCGCCAGACGAGGACCATGCTCTGGGCCATATACTCGGCGAACGGCAGCAACTGCACGGCGGCGATCAGCGCGCCCAGCGCATAGCCCGCCGTCCACAGGCCGAGCAAGCGGGCGATCGGCCAGGGCCGGGCCGGGGCGGCTTGCCAGGCGCGGAACAGGGCGAACGCGCCGACAAAGAGGGCCAGGTGAAAGGTCGTTTCGGGGTGCCCGGCGAAAATGCTCACCGCTACCAGCCCCGCCAGCCCTGCCATCCAGCGCGCTGTGGGCCGGGCCATCAGCCGGTCGGTGGCCCACCACAGCCAGGGCAGCCAGATCGCCACGCTGGTCAGCGGCCAGAACAGCCAGATGATCAGGAACGCGCCGTAGGTAAAGCTGATCGCCGCCAGGTGGGCCGCGATCCGGCTGGTGCGCAGGCTCTCGCGGGCCAGCAGATACATGCCCAGCGCGGCGATCAGCAGTTCGAGCCAGGCCCGCACGGCGTACATGTCCCCGCTCGGCCAGAGATAGTAGAGCCAGTTGCCGGGATAGAAAATGGCCGATTGGATGTTCCCGAAGAAGGGCGCACCGAGATAGCTGTCGGCGTTCCACAGGGGGAGGCGTCCGGCGTGGAGCGCCTCGGCGGTGTAGTGCAGCCACGGCTCAAAGACGTAGGTGCTATCGAATTGCGCTCCATTGCTGGCCTGGGTCCACCCTGCCGGGACCTGGTCGCTCCAGGGCATGACATTGAACAGCAGATCGCTGGGGGAGAAATAGCGCCCGGTGAGCAGGGCGGGGCTGAGAAACAGCAGCGCCAGCATGGCCTGGATCAGCATCGCCCCGGCTAGCTCCTGCCGTCCGCCCCGCCCGCCGAACAGGGGGGTCTGGGTGGAGGCCGGGGTGTTCGTGCGTTCCTCTGATTGTTGTACGGCTACGTTCATCCCGATCCCTTGCCCCTGCTGCTTCCTGCGTAAACGGCGGCACAGCGCCCCCATTATACCATACCACGGGCCGCGCCCCCGCCGGGGTTCGTCAGGGCCGGATCGCGGGCGCGGTCTTCAGCCGCCACTCGGCCCACAGGCGGTTGATCGCGGCGCTCCCGGCGTCGGTGGGGTGGACGCCATCGGGGGCCAGTTGATCGGGGTGGGCGGCGAAGTAGGCGTACAGGTCGGGACCGACCAGCAGCCCCTGGCTGTCGGCCATCGCCAGCAGCGCCGCGTTGTACTGGGGAATGGCCCCGTGCGCCGGGTCGCGGCTATAGGGGATGGGGGCCACCACCGGCACATGCCCTGCCGCCTGGATCTGCGCGGCGATCCGCCCGATCCGTCCGGCGAACGCCGCCGCCGCCACGCCGCCGGGGTCAGAGGGCACATCATTGGTGCCATAGCCCAGCACCCAGAAGTGAAAATCGGGGTTCCAGGCCAGCCGCCCGTCCAGCCGGGCCAGCGCCTGGGCCGACGTTTCGCCGTTGACCCCGGCGTCCAGGGTGATCGGGGTGGTGCCCGGCCTCTGGCGCTGGACCAGATCGGCGAAGGCGGGACCCCGGCTGGCCGCGCGATCAAAGGCGAGGGCGGTGATGCTGTCGCCCAGGAAGAGCCAGCTTTCGTCCAGTTCCGCCGCGTCATACGCCGCTACCTCGTCCAGCGCGGCCTGGTCGGCGGCGGGGGCCAGCGCCGTCACCACCAGTCGCACCCAGCGCTGCCCGGCGAAGGGCACGCGGTGGGCACGGGTACGGACGGTGTTGCCGGTCACGGTCGCCACCGGGATCCAGGTGCCGTCGCTGCCATTCGTGCTGTTGGCCGACGTTTCCACGGTGTAGCTGCCCAGGCCGCCGTAGCGGGTTTCGGTGTAGTTGGTGTTGTTGCCCGCGTTCCAGAGGAGCAGGATCGAGGGGGGCGCGGCGCGGCCCAGGTCGAGGGCCAGCCACTGCGGGGCCGCCGGGGTGGGGAGCAGGGGTCGCCACCCCGCCCAGGTGCGCCAGACCCCGTCGGTCACGGCGGCGGCGCTCTCCTCGCCCGACGAGGCATAGACCGGCGCGCCCAGCGACAGCAGCCGGGCCGGGAACGGATTGGGCAAGCGGGAAGTGGGGGTCACGGTGGGGGTC
>JBBSAN010000701.1:0-4156 GCA_038252265.1 Chloroflexia bacterium | reverse complement strand
CTGTTGCACCCCAAGCGGTGCAGCCCACAAGTAACGACGCAGCGGCAGCAGTCAACGGCGCGCCCGCAGTGCGGCAGCGGCGGCGCGAGGTGGCTCTCAGCCAGGCACGACGCCAAACAAAGCAGGAGCGCTTTGCTGAAGTCCAGCAACTTCACGAACGGGGCTGGAGCCATAGCGCTGTAGCGCGCAAGCTCGGTTTGAACCGCGACACCGTCGCCAAGTGGCTGAAGAGTCCCATCCTACCGCAGCAACAAACGCGAGGGCAGCGCGCCAGCCAACTGGATGCGTACAAGAGCTTTGTCAGCGAGCGCTGGACGCAAGGAGTGCACAACGCCAAGCAGATCTGGCAGGAGCTGCGCGAGCGCGGTTACCGCGGCGGCTATAGTATGGTCGCTGAATATGTGGCGCGACTGCGGCAGGAACACGGTATACCCTTACGGCGGGGTGCCTACGCGGATCGCCATCAGCCCAAGCAGGCGGACTTGGCGCGCCCGCGTGAACTGCGCTGGTTGTTGTGGAAGCCGAGCAGTGAATTGAGCGAGGATGAAGCGCGGACGGTAACGGCGCTGTGTCAGCACAGCCCACAGGTGGCGCTGGCGCAGAGCTTGGTAGGCGTATTTCGGGCGATGATGCGTGAGCGGCGCGGCGCTGAGTTGGCTGGCTGGGTCGCGCAAGCTCTGGCGAGTGGGGTAGCAGAATTAGCGAGTTTTGCGCGAGGAGTGCAGCGGGACTTTGCGGCGGTGCAGATGGGCCTGACTTTGGAGTATAGCCAGGGTCCGGTGGAAGGCAGCGTTAATCGGCTGAAGATGTTGAAGCGGCAATGTTTTGGCCGCGCCAAATTCGACCTCTTACGTCTACGGGTACTACACGCGAGCTAAGGCCGATTTCATCAACTTTGCGGAAGTTCCCATTCCATCCCGTATTTTACAAGTGTCCACGCCGGTTCTCAATCCTCACATGCGTTTCTGGCAACGGAAAGGTGTGAAGCTGAGGGTAACGTCTAAGGAGACCCCAGCCATAGGGGAAACCGGGCCAGAGAAAGACCGGACGGGTGAAGCGATGAACTCTTGTCTGAAGCTCCGTTAGTACAGCATACCGTAAATGGCTGACACGGTATACGGGACAACTGGCGCAACGGCCTGTGGCTTGGTGCTGTTTGTTCATCAAGCGCGGACACCTAGTCCCCGGAGTAGAGAGAGCACCCACCCCGGTCGCACCTCCAACGTGCGGAACATGGTAACCCCGATAGGGTCTGGCCCCGGCCAGTAAGCCAATCGCAAGAACGGCCGAACTCTCTAGCGGGACAGGGACGGTCCAAGAAGCGAAGGCCGATTGTCGAAAGACCAGGGGAACTCATAACCCATCGGATAGGGCCATACCCACGCTGAAAGGCGGCAGACGTGGACCGGGTGAGTCACCGAACCGCGGTAGCGCCCCATCTAACCGTGGTCATGGTGCCACCGCTGCCTGGGCCTGTTTCGGGGGTCGCCCCCGCCGTTTGGGGGGCACCCACGGCGGCAACGGCACCGCATACCGTAAGAACTCGGCGGTGGTCCAGCAGTGGTCCGTCAGCCCCGCCGCCATCGCCGGGGTCTGACCCACCCGGCGCAAGTGTCCATTGACTACCCCGATTTGTTGGAGGGTCCGCTGCTCCCAGCAGAAATTGTACAGCGTCCCCACCAACCACATCGCCGCGCTCACCTGACTGGTCTGGTGCAGCAGCCGGCGGCTGCGCCGCGCCAAGGGGGCCAGCGCCCCGCGAAACGTGGCGTTCAGCCGCTCAATGTAGGCCGTGTTGATCCCGCTGCCCGTTCCGGTTTCGGCCAGCACCGCCTGGATCGCCGCCCCTGTCCCTTGCACCACCCGCCGCTCAACCGCGACCAAGTGGCGGCCCGCGTGGCGTTTCACCACCTGGCCCAGCAGGACCCCCGCTTCCGCGATCAGGCGCGGGCGGCCCGGCTGCCCGGTATGCACCGGCTGGCGAAAGACGCGCCGCACCGCCGTCACATAACTGACCAAGCCATCGACACACAGCAACAGGGTCGGCACCGCCGCGCTGGCGCGAATCCGGATGATCAGCCGCGTGATCAGCGGCAGATCGCGGGTGGCACTGACCTCCCCGCCCAACCACAAGCGCGTCGGCACCGCCAAGGCCAGCGCCATCCAGACCTTGCGCCCGGTCAGCTTGACCCAGATCTCATCGGCTTGGACATGGCCCAGGTCCAACGACCCGGCTTGGATCAGCTGTTCATGGACGGCTTGGGCGTGCTGCCCAGCGCGAGCGAGCCAGGTGGCAATGGTCCGTTCATCCAACCCGTAGGCGGCGACGATGGCGGGCACCGGGCAGCCATGAGTGAGCAGCGTCACGACGAGTGCGACCACATCCAGCGAGGTCCACAGGCGGTACGCGGGAGTGCCCGCCGTGGCGGCGAAGGTACGGCGACAACCTTTACATTGATACCGCTGCTCCTTGCGACTATGAAGGCGCATGGTGCCTCGTCCAACGACACCCCTTGCCGGGCAGGCGGGATTATGGCAGAATTGGGTTTGCGGGTCCACCGTGGCAAGCCTCCTGAGCAGAGGTGATGATCATGCCCAGTAAGATGCCATACGGACCCGTATTTTGCAACTACCCTCCGCCAACCACGGTTAGCTGGGGTGCTACCTGAACCGCCATCGCGGGCCAAAAGCACAGTGCGCCACACCCGCGCCATCCAACGGGATCGGCGTCAGCGCCCCGTGGTTGCCCCGCCTGACCCTGCTTTGGAAGCCCATCTGACGGAACTGATCCATCCGGCCACCCTCGCTCAAGTCCACGCCTACCATGCCCTCGGTTTGCGCGAGCGCACCCTCACCTTACCGATCATGATGGCCTTCGTCCTCTCGCTGATCTGGCGCCAAGTCGGCACCGTCCAAGACACGCTACGCGTGCTGCACCGCGAGGGCTTGCTCTGGACCGCGCCGCTGCTCGTCTCCCAACAAGCGATCAGCCAACGCCTGCAATCCTTGCCTGCCGAGTTGTTCGCCGCCGTCTATCACGCTGTTCTGCCCCCTATTTTGACGCGCTGGCAGGCCCGCACCCGGCCTCTCGCCCCCGCCCTCGCCTGGGCGCAGCCGCGCTTTACGGGGGTGTGGGCGCTCGATGGCTCCACCCTCGATGGCTTGCTGCGCCACGCGGGCTTGCTGCGCGAGACGGTCGGTACCCCGTTGGCCGGACGGATGGTTGGTCTGCTCGATGTGGCGGTGCGCGTGCCCCGCCAGATCTGGTATGATCCCGACAGTACGGCCCACGACCAGAGCTTCTGGGAGCGCGTCCTGCCGGCCCTGCCCGCCGGGTTGTTGCTCTTGATTGATCTCGGTTGGGTCAATTACGGCCACTATGACCAGTTGACGGAGCGCGGGGTCTGGCTGTTGAGCCGGGCCAAAACCAACGCCGCGACCCACGTCCGCCAGGTGCTGGTTCACTCCGCCACCCTGCGTGATGAAGTGGTGACGCTGGGCAGCGGGGCGACGGCGGGCACCCACCCGATGCGCCTGATCCAGATTTGTTACCAGGGCCACTGGTATCGGTATCTGACCAACGTCCTGGACCCGGCGGTGTTGCCTGCCGAGTATGTGGTGGCGCTCTACGGGCACCGGTGGCGGATTGAAGAAGCCTTTGCCGTGGTCAAACGGCTGCTGGGGCTGGCCTATTTCTGGACGGGCGGCGAGAATGGGATCACCGTCCAGGTCTGGGCGACGTGGATCTTGTATGTCGTGTTGGTGGACTTGCGCGATGCGGTGGCCGAGGAGTTGGGCCGCCCTGCGGATGCGCTGTCGTTGGAAATGGTCTATCGGGCCTTGTATCAATTCACGCAAGCCTATCATCGGGGCGAAACGACCGATCCTGTGGGCTATTTGGCCGCCGAAGCCAAAGGCTTAGGGCTGCTCAAACAGAAACGCCCCCGAGCACTCGCCCGTCTGCCCGACTTGACATCGGCAGCGGATTCCTTAACTTGTAGCTGATGCGCTCAGCCACTTCGCGGTCGGTATGCTGGGCGGCCAGTTCCCGTACGCGCTCCACCAACCGTCCGGCGGTGCGCTTCAGGTCACACGACCGTTGCGGCCGGGCGATCTCCAGCTCGGTGCAGGCCTCAGTTTGCCAGCGAATGGCGAT
>JBBSAN010000700.1:0-4160 GCA_038252265.1 Chloroflexia bacterium | reverse complement strand
GAGCAATGAGTGATGAGCGATGAGCAATGAGTGCGGCGGCTGAGTCAATAGGCAATACGCAATATGCAATACGCATCACGCATCACGCATCACGCATCACGCATCACGTTTCACGTTTCACGTTGCTAACCCGCAATCGGCATGGTCGTCGGGTCGCCGTTCAACATGCGCTGGGCTTCTAGATTCATCCCCAGGCGGGTGAAGATCCCCCAGGCATCCTCCCACAGCCGTTCCCCGTCCGCCTCGCCCTGCACCAGCGCATACCAGCCCCAGGCGCGCAGCGTGCGCGCCCGTTCGCCCTCGGCCCCCATCTCGGTAAAGATACGCAGGCTCTCGCTAAAGCAGGCCGGGGCGGTGTAGAGGCGGGCACCAAAGGCGAGGGCCGTGGGCATCCGCGCAGCAACCAGCCCCAGCACTCGCCAGGCGGCCCCGATGTGTTCGCGGTGGGCGTGCTCCTGGGCGAGATTCAGCGCCCGGCGGGCGGCGGACAGCGCCGCATCGAGGTGGCCTTGCCCCAGGCACGCTTCGGCCAGGAAGCGGTAGGCCGAGGCCAGGCCCACCCAGCGGCTGGCCTCCGGCAGATCGATCACCGTCCGCAAGGTTTGCTCGGCGGCGGCATAGTCGCCCAGGCCGACCCAGGTGCCGCCCAGCGCGGCGCGGTACGACATTTCGCCCCAGCGGAAGGCGATTTTGGCGGCAATCGCCAGGGCTTCTTCGTAATAGACCCGCGCCGCCTGGTAATCGCCCCGGGCACGGGCGCTGGCTCCCAGGTTGTTCAACGAGCTAGCCACATCCAGCAGTGACCCACTCTCGCGGTTCAGCGCCAGCGCCTGCTCGGTGCATTGGCGCGCCGCCTCCAGATGGCCCAGCATGTCGTGGGCCGCCCCCAGCAGGTTCAGGCTCAGGGCGATCTCGGACTGATCGCCCAGGGCGGTGCTGAGCGTCAGCGACCGTTCGCCCAGGCCCAGCGCGGCCTCACCGTCGCCTAGCCGGTAGGTGGCCCAGCCCCGCGCAAAGACGGCCCGCGCCAGTTCTGCCGGAGCCTGGGCCGCCTGCGCCGCTTCTTCGGCCCGCGTCGCGCTTTCCAGCGAGGCCCGTAGCTCGCTCTGGTTGTCTTGCAGGCGCATCAGCCCCAGCCAGGCGCGGGCTTTGGCCGCCCCGTCGTCGGCCAGTTGCGCCGCCGCAATCATGGCGTAGAACGCCGCCGTCGCTTCAGCAAAGCGGGCCTGCACGCGCAGCATTTCGCCCAGCCCTTCCTGCATCACCACCCGGCGCGAGGCATAGGCCAGATCGTCGGGGAGCAATTCCAGCGCCTGCCGGTAGTACTCGATGGCCGTCACCGGGGCGTAGGTATCCTGCGCCTGTTTGCCCGCCCTGCCGTACCAGTCGGCGGCGGCCAGATCATCCCCGGCCAGGGCATAGTGCCGGGCAATGGTCCCCGCATACTCGGCGACCCGCTCGCCGCCCCGCGCCTGGAGCCAGGTGGCAACCTCGGCGTGGTAGACCCGGCGCAGCCGCTTGAGCACGCTCTCATAGACGACATCATGCAGCAAGGCGTGCTTGAACAGGTATTCCCGGTCGCCGGTGAACGCGGACTGGGCGCGGTCAAAAATCAATTCGCGCTCGCACAGGCGCGCCAGCATCTCGTGGACGGGGGGCGACTTACCGAGCAAGGCCGCGCCCAGCTGTTCGACCGCGCTCCCCCAGAAGATGCGCCCCACCACGGCAGCGCGCTGCAAAATCTCGCGCTCCGCCGGCGGCAGGGCATCCAGCCGGGCCTGGAGCAGCGCGGTCAGCGTCGGCGGCACGCGGATCTCGACCAGCCGAGGTAGCTCGACCTCCCAATGCGGCTCGTTCTTGATGATCACCCCGTCTTCGATCAGCATCTTGATCAGTTCTTCCATATAGAAGGGGTTGCCGTCCGCGCCGTTGACGATCAAATCGACCAGATAGGCCGGGATGGCGCGGATTTTACGCAGGATCTCGTGGACCAGGCGGCGGCTGTCCGGCTCCGAGAGGGGTTTCAGCTCGATCTGGGTGCGCTGCTCTGCCGTCCGGCCCCACTCGGGGCGGCGCTCAAAAAGCGTATCGCGCATCAGGCAGACCAGCAGCAGGGGAATGCCGCGCCCTTCCTGGAGCAAATACTCCAGCCAGTCGAGCGAGCCATCGTCGGCCCATTGAATGTCGTCCAGGAAGAGCACGATAGGCCGCTCCCCGGCCACCGCTGCGAAAAACTGGGTGGCATAGTGGAAGGCGCGATCCCGGATCTGGCGGGGGTCACCCAGCAGGCGCACTTCGGGGCGATCCGAAAAATCGAAGCCGATCAGTTGGCCCAGGAAGGCGGCCTTCTCGTACCCCGGCGGCCCCATCACGGCGACGATGCCGCGTACCAGCTTCTCGCGGGCCACGGCGGCCCGGTCGCTGTCGCGGATATCGAAGCGGGCGGCCAGCAAGAGGCGAATGATCTCGTAGGGCACCGTGCTGACCTGTTGTTCGGTGCGCCCCTTAAACAGGTGGACCGGTTGGCGCAACTGCTCCAGCCAGTTGATATACTCGTGCAGGAGCCGCGACTTGCCCACCCCGGCCTCGCCGACAATGCTGACCATGTGCGGCGTACCGGTCATCTGGACGATGCTCAACGCTTCGCGGAGGCGGCCCAACTCGGCCTGCCGCCCGATCATGCGCGTCTCTACGCCCTCGACACCCCGCGTGCTCACGCGGAAGGTGCGGGCCTGTTCGCCGCGCACCAGATAGAGCTGGGCCAGTTCGGCTTTGCCCTTCAGGGCCACCGGCTCTAGGGCTTCCACGTCGAACAGGCCGGTGACATGGCGATAGGTGTCGTGGGAGATGAGGATGCCGCCGGGCGGGGCGAGGGTTTCCAGGCGGCTGGCGACGTTCACTGTGTCGCCGATGGCGGTGTACTCGACCGTGGTGCCGACCACGCCCAGCAGTACCGGCCCGGTGTTGATGCCGATCCGTACCTGGAGCGGCGGCCAGTCGGCGGTTCCGGCGGCGGCAGGGTGGAAGCGGGCCAGCTCGGCCTGTATCCGCAATGCGGCCCGGATCGCCTGTTCGGGATCGTCCTCGTGGGCCGTCGGCGCGCCGAACAGGGCCATGACCGCGTCGCCGATGTGCTTGTCAATCGTGCCGCCGTGGTGGGTGATCACCCCGTCGAGCCGCGCCCACAGCGCGTTGATCGTCTCCAGCACCGCTTCGGCGTCAATCGTTTCCGACAGCGCCGTGAAGCCGGAGACATCGGCAAACAGCACGGTTACCTGCTTGCGCTGCTCGGTTGGGGCGACGCGGCGGGTGGTTTCCAGTTCGGCCAGCTTTTCGCGCAAAGCGGCCAGGCTGGCGTCCACCACGGCATCGCCCAGCGTCGCCCGTAGACTCTCCTGTCCGGCGATCGCCTGGAGTAATTGATCAATCTGGGCTTGTAATAAGTCGGTCATTGCGACGGCGGTCTCGGGGTGTGCCCGGTCCGCAGCCGAGGGGGTTTACGGCCAACACGTAGAACGCTCCCTGCGGGAGCAGCCCGTTGCTTGAAAAATCATGACCGGGGGCGCAGGACGGCCATATTCGTCCCGTGCCCGGTCCTTAGCCGCGTATCAGATGTGTAATTAACGTATGAGGTATCGATCCCGTTGCTGTCAGCTCCAGTGCCTATTGTATCATGGATTGCGCCTGTTGGCTAGGGGCATAATCTGAGATCTGTTCCTACTCCTCGTGCCGTCTGGAGGATATGGCTCGGCCCATTGATGGTGGGGGAAACCCCGACGCTTGGGGCCGCCCGAGCATCAATGGGCCGAGCCATATCCTCCAAAGGAGAGAAATAATTATGATCGGCTTCGGGCATAATGAGGCGTTTGGCGACTATCTCTTCGTGCCTTGTAGCGTCTGGGTGGGGCGGCTTCTACTGAGGAGACAGCCTCGGCCAGCGGATCGGACGTGGCATCTGTCTGGATTTCTGTGCCACGGCTGTTGCAAAGTCCACCGCTATCATCCTGAGCGCAGCGAAGGATCTTGGTGGGGCCGCCCAACCGTCAGGGACGATCGCGATCGTGGCCTCGGCACCACGGCCCGCCCCCAAGATCCTTCGCTGCGCTCTGGATGACCGGGTTGGGTCGGCCAGCACCCACCGACTTTGCAACAGCCGTGAT
>JBBSAN010000699.1:0-4162 GCA_038252265.1 Chloroflexia bacterium | reverse complement strand
GGCAGCTTCACCGACCCCGCGATCCCGGCCCCTTATCGATGGTACCGGGTCACCATGAGCGGCACCTTCGTGGGCAACCATACGGTGTCTGACCAGAGCGATCCCGCCCCGATCTGCGCCCCCGCTGCCACTCCGACCTACACAGTTACCCCCGTCGCAGATCCCGGCACGCCCCCGCCGCCCACACCCACCCGCACGCCGTCGCCCACTGTGCCCGCCACGCCGACACACCCGCCCTCGTTCACTATGACCGCTACGTCCACATACACGCCGTCGCTGATCCCAACCGCGACCTCCACAGTCTGCACGGTGACGTTCCCCGATGTACCGAGCGGCAGCACCTTTTATGCCTATGTGCGCTGCCTGGCCTGCCAGGGGATTGTCGGCGGTTATCCCTGTGGCGGGCCGGGCGAACCGTGCCCTGGTCCCTATTATCGCCCGAACAACAATGTGACACGGGGGCAGGTCAGCAAGATCGTCGCCGCGTCGGCGGGCTTCGTGGACCCGGTACCGAGCACCCAGCAGACGTTCGAGGATGTCGCGCCGGGGAGCATCTTCGCCCTGTGGGTCGAACGGCTGGCCGGGCGGGGGATCATCGGGGGTTATCCCTGCGGCGGGCCATTCGAGCCGTGCGTTAACCCGAACAACCGGCCTTATTTCCGCCCCAACAACAATGTCACCCGCGGGCAACTCGCCAAGATCACCAGCGGGGCGGCGGGCTGGACGGAGACGCCGACCGGCCAGACGTTCGCGGATGTACCAATCGGTAGCACCTTCTACCTCCCGATCGAACGCATGGCGAGCCGGGGCATCATCGGGGGTTATCCTTGCGGCGGGATAGGGGAGCCGTGCGTCGCCCCGGCCAACCGCCCCTACTTCCGCCCGAACCGGGACGCCACGCGGGGCCAGATGAGCAAGATCGCCGCTGCCGCCTTCTTCCCCAACTGCTCCCCGCCCGCCGCTGCGGTCCCGGCGCGGATGCGCGGACCCAGCCCCAACGTGCGTGCGGTCCAGCCGTAATGTCCCCGGCGGCGTGAAGCAGCGTCCTGCTCCTCTTAACCAGCACGAGGCCGGATCGCCAGGTGATCCGGCCTCGCCTTTCCGGTTTTAACGGGCGGCGGCGGATAGAAGGTAAAGGGGTGGGAACTGCAAGTCCATCCGGACCCGAACAGGGGATCGTCCCCTGACCGGCCCGGCAGGTCCCATCACGCCGAATGCTTGTAAGCGGCCCGAACCGGTGGTACAATACGCACAATGCGGATTGACAAACGCCCCCAGATCGAGTATTATTAGGCAGTGGTGAGTAGAACAAATGGTCGGATTTCGACCGCGCCATTTTTATCGGATGAGACCTCCCCCGCAAGACCGTGTGAGTTCTGTGAGAATGTGTAAAGAAGGAGACTAACAAAAAGATGGCTGATCGTGATAAGGCGATAGAGACCGCCATTGCCCAGATCGAGCGCCAGTTTGGCAAAGGCTCGATCATGAAGATGAACGAAGCCAGCGCGCGGATGCAGGTGGAGGCAATCCCCACCGGCGCGATTGCGCTGGACCTGGCGCTGGGCGTGGGCGGCATTCCGCGGGGTCGGGTCATCGAGATCTACGGCCCGGAGTCGTCCGGCAAGACCACCCTGGCCCAGCACATCATCGCCGAGGCGCAGAAGATGGGCGGCGTGGCGGCCTACATTGATGCCGAGCACGCGATGGACCCGCTGTACGCCGAGCGGTGCGGGGTCAACCTCAGCACCCTGCTGATTTCGCAGCCCGATAACGGCGAACAGGGGTTGGAGATCGCCGAAACCCTGGTCCGCTCCGGCGCGATTGACGTGCTGGTGATCGACTCGGTGGCTGCACTGACCCCCCGCGCCGAAATCGAGGGCGAGATGGGCGACACCCATGTCGGCCTCCAGGCCCGGTTGATGAGCCAGGCGCTGCGCAAGCTCGCCGCCGCCGTCAGCAAGACCCGCACCTCGGTCATCTTCATCAACCAGATCCGCATGAAGATCGGCGTCATGTTCGGCAACCCCGAGACGACCACCGGTGGCAACGCACTGAAGTTCTACGCCAGCGTGCGCCTGGAAATCCGCCGCGTCGAGTCGATCAAGGACGGGGCCGATGTGACCGGCAACCGCGTGCGCGTCAAGGTGGTCAAGAACAAGGTCGCCCCGCCGTTCCGCGTGGCCGAGTTCGACATTATGTTCAACGAAGGCATCAGCCGCATCGGCAACATCGTCGATGTCGGTACCGAGATGGGCATCCTGAAGAAGAGCGGCGCGTTCTACAGCTTTGGCGACCAGCGCCTGGGCCAGGGCCGCGAGAAGGTCAAGGAGTTCCTGAAGCAGAACCCGACCATTGCTGATGAGATCGAGGGCCGCATCCGCGTCGTTGCCGCCGACAAGACCCCTGTGGCCGTCGCCGTATTGGCGAAGGGCAAAGGCGCGGCGGCAGCCGTAGCAGTGGAAGAAGACGAAGAGGAATCGGACGAGATTTAAGCGTCCCGTCTGCACCCACGCGCTAGCACCAGGGGGTAGAAAGGAGCCGGGGCACGAGGCCGCCGCTCTTTTCTACCCCCTGCCCCTTCTTTATGGACACTCCGGCAGACACAACCCAATGGCAGATCAGCGCGCTGGACCCCGACCTGCGTAAGAACGACCGGGTGCTGGTCAGCTTCACTTCTAACACGCCGGGGATCGAATCCCGCAGCATCACCCTCCATATCGCGGTGGTGGTGCAGGAGGGGCTGCGAGTGGGCCTCGTGTTGGATGCACTGCGCCTGGCCGAACTCCAGGCCGCCGACACCTTCCAGGCCAGCTACAACCGGGCGTTGGATTTTATTGCCGTGCGGCCCCGCAGCGAGTGGGAAGTGCGCGACCGGCTGCGGCGCAAGAAGGTGCCCGACGACGATATTCCCCGCGTGATCGAACGGCTGGGGCGCGTCGGCTACCTGGACGACGCCGCCTTCGCCCGCTACTGGATCGAGGAACGCGCCCGCAGCAGCCCCCGTGGCCCCCGGTTGTTGCAACAGGAGTTGCGGCACAAACGGGTCAGCGGGTCGGTCATTGCCGAGGCGCTGGCCGAGTTCGAGGCCAAACGGATCGAGGAAAGCGAAGCGCGGCAAGCCCTGGAGGCCGCCATCGCGGCGGACCACCCCGACGAGGAGACCCCCCCCATGAGTGATGAAGACGAAGAGAGCGCCGACCCACAGTATGTCGAGGCGCTCGGCATCGCCCGGCGTAAGCACCGGACCTATGCCAGCCTGGACCAGGCCACCTATCGCCGCCGCATGACGGCCTTCTTGCAGCGCCGGGGCTACAACTACAGCCTGATCAGCCGCGTCCTGAAGGCCCTGAGCGCCGGTGAGGATGCCGACGAGGAATAGTCCTGCGCTTCATTATTTGGTATAATGATTCGGATCAGTGTCGCTCAGCCCGTCAGCTAACCTGTCTGACCACTGACCCCTGACCCCTGATCACTCGCAAAGGAGTACCCGTTTCCATGGCAGATATTACCTGGCTGGGCCACGCCATGTTCCGGCTGCGCGGCAAAGATGCCACGATCATCACCGACCCGTTCGACCGCACGCTGGGCCTGGAATTACCCCGTCCCAAAGCCGACATCGTGACGATCAGCCACGACCACCCCCATCACAACGCCGTCTCCACCCTCAAGGGCGAACCGCATGTGCTGACCGGCCCCGGCGAGTACGAGATCAAAGGCATCTTCATCACCGGCATCGCCACCTTCGCCGACAACAAGAAGGGGGCCGAGCGCGGGCGCAACACCGCCTTCCTGATTGAACTGGACGACCTGATCATCTGCCACCTGGGCAGCCTGGGCCATGTGCTGACCACCAAGCAGGTAGAAGCCCTCAGCGATGTCCATGTGCTGCTGGTGCCGGTGGGCGGGCACAACACGCTCGATGCGTCGAAAGCCGCCGAGGTAATCGCCCAGATCGAGCCGCGCATTGTCATCCCGATGCACTACCGCACCGGGGCCGAGCAAGTGGAAGGCGAAGACAACCTGGAGAAGTTTGCCCGCGAGATGGGGCTGAAGGAATGGAAAACCCAGGAGCGCTTCACCGCCCGCGCCACCGACCTGCCGGAGACGACCAGCGTGGTGGTGCTGGAGGTCAAGCAGTAGGAGCAGGGGATGGGGGATGGGG
>JBBSAN010000698.1:0-4165 GCA_038252265.1 Chloroflexia bacterium | reverse complement strand
GCCGAAGCCGGCTGGCTCGTCGTACTCGAAAGTCGAGGCGTTGTTGACCACCGCATCCACGCGTTTCATGCGCGCGGCGACCGCGGGTACCAGGGCCCGGCAGGCCGCTTCGTCCTCGGTGGCGATCAACAGCGCCTCATCAAGCAGCATGTCGGCCAGTTCGTCCGCGTCGGTCCCGTCATAGCTGTGGGCCAGGCGAAGCTGGCGGTCGAGCGCCCACTGGAGGTTGACGGCGGTGGGGCGGGTGGCCCCCAGTTCGGCGGCGACTCGTTCGATCTCGGCCTGCAAGTCGCTGACGCATAGTGCGGGATGCTGCTGCGCCGCCAGCGCCAGTCCATAGGCGGCGGTGACGCCAATTGCCGGGGCACCGCGCACCTGCATCGTGCAGATGGCCTGGGCGATCTCCTCCACCGTCGTACAGCGGAGCACCACCGTCTCGAAGGGCAGCCGGGTCTGGTCCAGCAGGCAGACCGCGCCATCCTCCCACCAGACAGTTTTCTGCTCGATGGGCGCTCCGGTCGGGCCAGAGAGCGGCGCGGCAGTATTGGGTTGGGTCACGGGCATTGCCATAACATGCGATATCCGAAGCCGGGCGCAGGCATAAAAAAGATCTCTCACGCATGAGAGATCAAGCCCAACCAGGCGGGTCTCTCATCTTTCAGCCAGCGATAGCCGGTGCTGGCTGACGGATTTGGCACCAGTAGCAGCGTCGGCGCGTGCCAACGTCTGCCCGGTTGCCGGGCTTCACAGGGCCGGTCCCTCCACCCGTCTCGATGAGTATAGACATATTTAGTTTTTGACCGGGTTAATGATAGCATATCAGCGCGCCCGATGTCAAGGAAAAATTAAGATCTCTTTAGCTGCCTCCCTCCGACAACTGCGTCATCGGCACCGGCAGGGTACCTGTAACCTCCCTCGTATAGTAGGTTGTGGTCTTAAGTGGTGGACGACAACACTGATCAATCAACCTAATACAAGGCAACCTAATATAAGAAGGAAGAGATACGTCATGAATCAGAATAGCGGTAACACCCTTCTCCTCAATCCTGCGCGCCGCGCTAACGTTAGCCGTTTCGCGGGTATCCAGGCCGTAGTTGTCGTTGCGGTCCTGGCGGCGTGCCTCGCTTGGCCCTCTGTGGCTCCCGCGTCGGCCCGTGGTGGGGGTGGAGGCGGGGGCGGCGGACAACCCCCGATCACCCTGCCTGCCGACTGGCCCGCCACCGTCCCGGTGCCCGCCGGGGTGTTGCAGCAGACACTTGGTGCCGATCCCCACTGGATTCTCGTGTTGGTCGCTAATGGCAACTATCCCGACGTGATGGCGGTCATCCGCACGCTGTACACCTCCAACGGATTTGTTGAGCCGAACCCGCTGACGGCTCCGTACTTCTTTGAGAACGATCTCTATCGGGTGAGCGTGATTGGGGCGGCGCGGGATCACAGCCCGACCCAGACCAACGTCAACGTCTATCTGGACCGGAAGTAACGCTGGGCCCGTGAGCCACTAAGCATGATGCTGTGCGCTCTCCCGTAATTCAGTAATAGCGAAACCCCCCGGCGGCCAACCGGGGGGTTTGCTGTGCGAAAGGGCCGGGATCGCGGCTACTGCTGCCCCATCGGCTGGTCGAAGAAGCGCTAGACTCGTGCCATATATGCCACGGCTGTTGCAAAGTCCACCCTTGTCATCCTGAGCGCAGCGAAGGATCTTGTTAGAGCCACACAGTCGTCAGCGACGATCGGGATCTTCGCCTCCGCACCATTGACCGCCACCAAGATCCTTCGCTGCGCTCAGGATGACAGGGTTGCGTTGGCCTACACCGATCGACTTTGCATCAGGCGTGCCATATATGCCGTCGGGCTTGTAGTTTTGCTACCCAATTAGAGCGTGGCGACCCGATTGCACCCGGCCTGTTCAACCGGTGGGTGGTATGATAGAATACTACTCATAGGAGTGCCTTCCCGGCATCGTCCTTTCCCGAATCATCCCTTCCCCTTCAACCTATAGGGTCAGCCGTGCCGCCGTGGTCATCCACTGATCATGCGTCGGGTGCGCTTGGTTGCACGCGCGGTTGAGACCGCCAACGGCGGCAGAAAGGAATAGTGCCAGTACCGGGTCCACCCGTGGGCGGCGCGCGATTTTGGGCGTTCGTGAGAGCCTCTACTACGAGACGCTGTAGTTGAAGGCGTTCTGCGATGCGTTAGGCTGTGTCTGAGCGGTTACTCTTTATTCTGCCCGATGGTTCTTGTAACGTCCCCAATGTTGGGGATGCTCCAGGGCAGGGATCGGCCATCCCCGGCAGGGCCCGGTGGCCCGTGCCCTCGGCAGATTGCTTCTAGTGGCGTGACGGTTATACACAAGAAGGGATAAACGGTAATGGCGGAACTTGTAACGAGTAGGATGGGCGGACGCAACGGGCGTGCCCAATGGCTGGTGCTGGTTGGAGGGCTGGTTCTGTTGGGCGCGGCCCTGCTGGTGAGCGGGCGGGCGGCCCCGGCGCAGGCGCGCTTCGCCCCGGTGGTGAACGGCGTGCCCCGGCCCGATCATATCGTCGTAGTCATGGAAGAAAATCATAGCTATTCGGCGATCATCGGCGTGCCTGCCGCCCCCTACATTAACTCCCTGGCCCAACAGGGGGCGTTGATGACCAACTCTTACGGAGTGGAACACCCCAGCCAGCCCAACTACCTCGATCTGTTCTCCGGCTCCAATGAGGGCGTCCTTGACGACAGTTGCCCGCACACCTTTTCCACCGCCAATCTCGGCAGCGAGTTGATCGCCGCCGGTCAGACCTTTACCGGCTATTCGGAGGATCTGCCCGCACCCGGCTCGCTGGCCTGCACGTCGGGGGCCTATGCCCGTAAGCACTCCCCCTGGATCAATTTCACCAATGTGCCGGCGAGCGCGAATCTGCCGCTCAGCAGCTTTCCGAGCGACTACAGCACCCTGCCGCAGATCAGCTTCGTCATTCCCAACCTGAACAACGACATGCACGACGGCACAGTCCCGCAAGGGGATACCTGGCTCCAGCAGCACCTCGCTGGGTACGTGCAGTGGCTGGCCGCCCATAACAGTGTGCTGCTGGTCACCTTCGATGAGGATGACCGCGGCAGCCAGAACCATATCGCCACGATCTGGGTCGGTCCACTGGTCGTGCCCGGCCAGTACAATGAGCCGATCAATCATTTCAATGTGCTACGCACGTTAGAAGATGCCTATGGGCTGCCCTATGCCGGCGCGAGCGCGCAGGCGCTGCCCATCACCGACATTTGGGTACCGCCGAGCACCCCCACGCCGAGCTTCACCGCCACGCCGTCCCTTACCCCGACCATCACCCGCACGCCCCTGCCGACGCAGACGCCCGGTGGCCCGACCGCCACGCCGATGCCGACCGTCTGCCCGCTCGTGTTCGCCGATGTGCCGCCCGGCAGCACCTTCTACGAATTTATCCGCTGCCTGGCCTGCCGAGGGATCGTCAGCGGCTATCCGTGCGGTGGGCCGGGCGAACCGTGTCCGGGTCCCTACTTCCGCCCCAACAACAATGTCACCCGCGGCCAGGCCGCCAAGATTATCGTGACGGCGGGCGGCATTGCCGACCCGGTACCCTCGGACCAGCAGACGTTCGAGGACGTTGCGCCGGGCAGCACCTTCTGGATCTACATCGAACGCCTGACCGGGCGCAGCATCATCGGCGGCTACGCCTGTGGCGGCGCGGGCGAACCGTGCGTCGCGCCCGGCAACCGGCCCTACTTCCGGCCCAATGCCAACGTGACGCGCGGCCAGATAACGAAGATCATCGCCGGGGTGGCCGGCTATACCGAAACGCCGACGGGTCAGACGTTCGAGGATATCCCGCCCACCCAGACGTTCTATCTCTATATCGAGCGCATCGCCAGCCGGGGGATCATCGGCGGCTATCCCTGTGGCGGGGCGGGGGAACCCTGCGTGGCCCCAGACAACCGCCCCTACTTCCGCCCCAACAACTCGGCGACCCGGGGGCAGATCAGTAAGATCGCGGCTAATAACTTCTTCCCTGATTGCCAGACCCCGCTGAAACCGGCAGCCCCGCGTCGTTAAACTGCGATGCCCGGCTCCCCGCTGATATTCTTTCAGCGGGGAGCCGGGCATCATTCTCTTGCTCGTTATGCGCGCCTTACTGCCCCATCTGCT
>JBBSAN010000697.1:0-4169 GCA_038252265.1 Chloroflexia bacterium | reverse complement strand
TGTCTACCCGGCGCGCCACTTCATCACCAGCCAGGAGAAGCTCGTCGCCGCCATCGCCGACATCCGCCAGGAGTTGAACGACCGGGTGGCCGAGTTGAAGGACGAGGGCAAGCTGCTGGAGGCGCAACGCCTGGAGCAGCGCACCCATTACGACCTGGAGATGCTGGAGGAGACGGGCTATTGTTCGGGCGTGGAGAACTACTCGCGCCATCTGGCCCGCCGCCAGCCGGGCGACCGTCCCTCCACCCTGCTCGACTACTTCCCCGACGACTACCTGCTGATGGTGGATGAGAGCCACATCTCGCTGCCGCAGGTGCGCGGCATGTGGGGCGGCGACCACTCGCGCAAGGTGGAGCTGATCAACTATGGCTTCCGCCTGCCCAGCGCCGCCGACAATCGCCCGCTCACCTGGGACGAGTTCGAAAGCCAGGTCAACCAGGCGGTCTATGTCACCGCCACCCCTGGCCCCTATGAGTATCAACACAGCGACCAGATTGTCGAGCAGATCATCCGCCCCACCGGGCTGATCGACCCCGAAATCGAGGTGAAGCCGACCGATGGGCAGGTAGAAGACCTGGTCGAGCAGGTCCACGCTCGCGTGGCGAAGGGCCAGCGCGCCCTGGTGACCACGCTGACCAAGCGCATGGCCGAGGACCTGGCCGACTACCTGAAAGAAGTAGGCATCAAGACCCAGTATCTGCACAGCGAGATCGACACGCTGGAGCGGATCGAGATCCTGCGCGACCTGCGGCTGGGAATCTATGATGTGGTGGTGGGGATCAACCTCCTGCGCGAGGGGCTGGACCTGCCCGAAGTGTCGCTGGTGGCGATCCTCGACGCCGACAAAGAGGGCTTCCTACGCAGTCGTGACAGCCTGATCCAGACCATCGGACGCGCCGCCCGCCATGTGGAAGGCCATGTGGTGATGTATGCCGACCGGGTCACCGACTCGATGCAGGCGGCCATTGACGAGACCTACCGCCGCCGGGAGAAGCAGGTGGCCTACAACACCGCCCACGGCATCGAACCGGCCAGCATCGTCAAGCAGATCCGCGATCTGACCGACCGGGTGCGCTCGGTGGCCGAGGCCCGCGCCGACTATCAGGTCAGCCCCACCGGCGAGATCACCATCCCCAAAGACGAGATGGTCCGCATGGTCAAAGAACTGGAAACGCAGATGAAGCTGGCCGCCAAGGCGCTGGAATTCGAGAAGGCCGCCCTCTTGCGCGACCAGATCGTGGAACTGCGCCGGGCGCTGGAGTAGGTGGATCGCGACGGTACGGGCGATACAACAAGGGGCTGCTCTGTGAGCAGCCCCTTGTTGTATCCCCGGTAGCAGGGACGGGAAATCAAGATCAAAAAGGGGCATTTTGAGGGGCAAACCCCTATTGCGGGATAGGCAGCGCTCTGCTATACTAAGCGCGGCAGCGCCGCAATGCGATAGGATAGCGAGCGGTACTCCAGCGCCCATGCGGCAGGGACGCAGCAGGCAAAGAGGCAGCACACCACCCAATTAAGGAGGCTAGTAAGACAATGGCCGATGATACACAAGACGACGACGCGTTGGATGATGAGACTGCGGATGACGATGATGCAGCAGATGACGACACCATGAGCGACGACGACGACGACGATGATGTGCTGGACGATGAGGACCTCGCGGATGACGGGGCCAGCGACGACGGCGAATAACCCGGGATAACCCAGCGTGCGACGAGGGCTAGTAGTCTGCCAGATCGGCCCACTGCTAGCCCTCTTTACGCCTATGCGGATCTGGTGAGGCTGGTTGCCCCAGGCGTTACAATCTGCTATACTGTGCAGGGTCCTGTCCACTGGCTCCACCGCACCTCAGTCAGGGTGCGCGGCCAGAGCGACCGGCCTTCGGTATCCCCGGTGCCAAACGTCTATCGGTTACTGGAAACGACCGTGCCATCCGTCCTCCTTTCGCCCCACTCCTCCGCCTGTTCGGCCAGGCATCGACCGATGATAACGGGGTCTATTGTTCGCACCGGGGGTTGAGTGTTCATCCCGTTACCTTAATGAGGAGGATCTTAATCATGGACGATATTAAGGACATGGCGCACGACGCCGGTCAGGCCGTGGATGATGCCGCGCATAATGCCGGACAGGCGCTCGACGATGCGGGACATAACCTGGGGCAGGCCGCCGACGATGCCGCCCACAACGTGGGCCAGGCCGCCGATGATGTGCAGCACGAAGCCGGCCAGGCCGCCGACACGATGACGCACGACGCCCAGACCGCCGCCGATGATGCCCACGCCGCCGCCGATGATGCCGCAGCCAATGCGTCGGACGCTGCGGACACGGCGACGCATGACGGCGAAGGGCTGATGGATCGCATCGGCGATGCCCTCCATGATGCGGTAGAAAATGTCGAAGAGGCCGTCCACCATCTGACCCATCGCGGCGAGGATGCCGCGCAGGACGCCGCCGACAAAGTAGACAGCAACAGCTAACAATAGCAGACGATGGGCTAGCGGGGCCGGGCCGTACCGGCGTCGCTAGCCTTTTTGCTGCTCACGCCCGGCATACTTCTTGCACACCCGGCGACGAATTCCATTCTTGAGGAGCGTTTTATGTCCCCCGCCCCTTTTCCCCGGCTTGTCTTGCTCATCATGCTGGGCGGATTGATGCTCCTCGCGCTCACCGGCTGCCTGGGCGACCCGCCCGCCACCCCGACCCCGGCAGGCGGCACGCCGGCCCCCGGTAGTACCGCCACCCCGACCGGAGGGCCGGGGGGTGCGGACACCCCGCCCCCGGCAGTCGTCACCGCTACCCCGCTGGCCGCCGAACCATCGCCCCCCCTGCCGCCACCCGACCTGCCGCCCACGGAAGAGTTGTCCACGGCGACCCCCGTGCCGCCTGCGGATACGGAGACGCCCACCGGCACCCCGCTGCCATCGCCCACCCGCACCCCGAAGCCCCGGATCACCCTCAGCCCGACGATCAGCCCGACGACGATCCCGACCACGGTGGCGCTGAACAAGCTCAAGCCCCCGGCGCGGCTGATCGCCTTCGAGCGCAACAACCAGATCTGGACGATCACTCCCGACGGCAAGACGCTCCAGCAACTGACCAAAGAGGGGCGCAATACCCATCCGGTCTGGTCGCCCGACGGCAAGACGCTGGCCTTCCTCAGCAACCGGGAAGATGCCCGCTACCGGCTCTATTTGATGGATACCGACGGGGGCAACGTCCACGCCCTGGCCGGGCCGATGGCCGCTCCCGGCAGCGGTACCGATGCCACCGCCCTGGTCGGGATCGACTATGTCTTCTCGCCCGACAGCAAGCGCCTGGCCTATATCACCCAGCAGGAACCGTACATCAGCAACCAACTGATGCTGCTCAACATCGCTGACGGCACCACGCGCCCGCTGACTGCGCCGGAAGGCAGCGCCCCCCCGTCATCCCCCACGCCGACGCCACGCCGCCCGACCGCCACCTCCACCCTCGCCCCCACCGCGACGATCACGGGCACGGTGACCGGCGAGGAGGGCACGGCCACGGTCGTCCCGACGACCCCTACACCTACCCCGCCGCCGAGCGCCACCCCGCCCCCGCCGCCGGTCGTCGTCCAGCAGGTGAGCGGGCTAGATTGGGCAGCAGATAACCGTTCGCTGGTCTACACCGATAACAGCAACCCGGACGCGGAAACAATCTATTTGCTCGATGTGGACAGCGGGAAGAACACCCAACTGACCAAAGATAACCCGGTCAACCGCTCGCCGGTCTTCAGCAAAGATGGGAAGACGGTCTTCTTCACCTCCAGCGCCGGGGCGTCCATGATCAGCCTGAATTCGGAGCTATACCGGGTGGGGCGGGACGGCAAGAACCGGGTGAAGCTGGCCCCCGGCTTCTCGGCAGCCCCCGGCTGGGGTCGCTTGCGCGATGCGCCGAGCGGGACCAAACTGGCCGTCGAATGGACCGAGCGGCTAGGCGGCTTTGGCGACCCCTGGCGCAACGAGATCACGGTGGTGGACGCGACGGGCAAGAACCCGGTGGACCTCACCGCCGCCTACCCCCGCCCCTTCTACGGGGCCGACGCGCCCACCTGGGCCAACGACAGCCGCCACCTGGCCTTCCACCTCTATTATTGCCCCGACCCCGACTGCAAAAAAGGCACCAACCAGATCGTGATCGCGGATACT
>JBBSAN010000696.1:0-4173 GCA_038252265.1 Chloroflexia bacterium | reverse complement strand
TTGGGACGCGGGCCAGACCAGGTGCAGCCGGCCAACCGTGTCGGAGTGACCCTGGGCAATGACCTGGTTCGTGATCGTATCCACCACGAGCCCGGGCAAGCCGACAATCTCTTCGCCGGGGTCGGGCGCATGGTTCTGGTTAAAGTCCACATAACAAATCAGATCGGCCATCGCTTGGGGCATCGGCGTGATCGTCAGGGTCGTCGTCGCACGCACGGTCGGGGTCGCGCTGGGCAGCAAGCTGCCGGACGGCGTCGGCGACAGCGGGACCCCCGCCGAACCGGTGGGGTCGGGCGTCCGGGGGCCGCCCGGACTCCCCGGGAGCGACATTGTCGGCCCTGCTGTCGCGACCGGCAGCACGGGAGGGAGGGTCGGCAGCGGCCGCGGCGTGGCCACGACCGGGGGCGGCACGACGGGGGGCGGTACGACCGGCGGCGGCACGACCGGCGGCGGGGTCGGGCGCGGGGTGCGCGTGGGGGTGGGCGAGGGTGGATCGAGCACGATCGCAAAATCATAGGTGCGCCCGCGCATCTCGGTGCGCGGCATCCACCCATACAGGTTTACCGCCGCGATTAACCACTCATCGCGGGTGCTGCACAGGCGGGCTACCGAGGCTACATCCGGGCTCCCCGGTGTGTGATCGTCGGATCCCGCGAGCGGCTCGGGTGTAGCGAAGGGCGCCACCCGGAGCACCTGCAACGTCGTGTCCAACCCCGGCGTCAGCGCGCTCGTCCCCAGCAGGTAGCAGACCCCGGGCTTGGCCCGCCAGGTGTAGAAGTCATGATCCGCCGGTTGGGTGTCCGGCGGGAGTTGGGGGAGATACCCCACCGGCACGAAGTTCAAATGGCGGTACAGGATACCCACATCCAGCGGCGTCGCTTGTTGCCAGCTATCGTTGGTCGGCAACCCGGCATGCGCCTCCAGGCTATCCGCCGTCAGCGCCGCTTCCGATCCGGCTTCCAGATACGCCAGACCCCCAGTACTGGCATTCCCACTCAAAATATGTAAGAGCGGATCGATGGTCGCCGTCGCACTGGGTCCTCCCGGCGGGGCCGAGGGCGGTGCGGGCAACCCCGGCACGCCGGGCGTGGGCGGCACGAGCGTCGGGGCCGGCGCGCCGGTGGGGGTCAAGAGGGCCGGGGGCAGTCCTGGGGTCCCCAGGGGGACCGGGCTCGGCGTCGGCCCTCCCAGCCCGGCCAGCGTAATCTGCAAAGCATAAGCCGCCCCCGGCGCGCCTACCTCGCCTTTATTCTTCACTTGTACGTAATAGCGCCCATCGCGTTGAGGCGTGAAGTCCAACCGCGCGTTGGTCCCACCGCCGCTGTCGTCGTTCTGATCAATCACGGTCTGCCCATCGGTATCGAGCAGGTACAGGTAGGGATCGACCCCCGGGGCGGCGGCGCCCCCGGTCGGGTTGAGGGTCCGGATCGTATAGGTTTTAGCCCGGCTCGCCGCAAACCAGACCCAGTCGGCATCGCCCGCCGGGCAGAACAGATGCGGCTGCGGGACATCGTTGATCAGGAGCGGTTGGGCGGCGGCCGCGATCCCATCCGGCTCGTAGGCATCCAGGCACGGCGGCTGGGTTGGAGCCGGCGTCGGGGTGACGGAAGGCGAGGAGGTCGGCGTGGACGTGCTGATGAGGGTGGGGGTGGCCGGCACCGGCGAGGGCAGGAGCGTCGCGCTCACGGCCAGAATATAGGACAAGCCCGCCGGATTGCCGGGTGCCACGTTGGTGATCTGGATCAGATAGGTGCCGGGCGTCAGGCTGTCCCAGCCGACAGCCCCCGGTCCCTGCCCGACCAACTGGCCGTCGCGCGTAATGGTCAGCCACGGGGTCAGACCCGGATCGGCAAAGGTTTGGGCGATGTAATGGAGACCCGCCCCCGCGGTCCACCGAAACGCATCGACATCGCCACTGGGGCAGAGGGTCAGGTCGCGCACGACCCCCTCTGGGGGCAGCGGCCGCGCCTGCCCGGCTGTATCATTCGGCTCCCAGGCATCCATACAGATCGGGGTCGCCGACGGCAGCGGGGTCGTCGAGGGTAGCACTGTGCTGGTCGGTGGGAGCGGCGTCGCCGAGGGCACTGCCGTACTGGTCGGGGGGAGCGGCGTCGCCGAGGGTAGCGCCGTGCTGGTCCGTGGGAGCGGCGTCGGGGTCGGCGGCCAGGGGGTATCCGAGGGCAGAGGAGTCGGAGACACCGTCTCGGTGGCCAGCGGCACGATGGCCCCGGCCGCAAGCACGGGTAACTCCCGCAGAGCCGGGGGCACACTGCGACCACGGACCACCAGCAGACCACCCAGTCCCAGGCTGAGTAACCCGATAACCAGCAGCCAGCGGAGCTGGCGAGGCTGCACGGGGAGGTGCGGATGCATCATGACTCCTTCTCCATCTGCGGCTGTTGGGGAGATGCCCCCGAACGGCTCGCCATACGTAGCTGATCGACCAGAATCTGCGTGGACGGATCGGGGGCGACGGGCAGGTCCGCCAGCATTTCCTGCAACGCGGGAGCAACCGGCTGCAAGGTGGTCGCGATCGCCGTCCGGACGGCTGGGGTCGTCGTCGGTGCCACCAGCTGCGCCAGCAAAAACTCGCGCACACCCGGATCCGCTGCCGGGGCGGTCTGCACCGCCGCGAGCTGCGCCTGGGGCCCTTCCTGGAAGCCAATCTGGAGCGACAGGACGGGATCCGGCGGGGCGGGCCCGCCCTCCGCTGCCGGACGGGCCTCCGTCGCCGGTGGATCTCCAGAGCGGCCCCCAACCGTGGCTGGGACCGGGGCCCGGGGCGTCAAGCTAGCCGTGCCGCCCCCTGAAGGCGCATCGAGGGTAGGATCGGGGGCGGGCGGCGGATCCAACGGGGTCGCTGGCCCGTCGCGGGTCACCGGGTCCGCCGGGGCGGGCGGCGCGGCCGCCGCCCGCGCAATCTCCACAGGGACCGGAAGTGGCGGATCTCCCGCACCGGCGGATTCGCGGGTTTCGGTTTCCGGAGGCTCGGCCAGGGACCGCGCGGGCCGGAGAGATCCGCCCGCAGCCCCCCGAGATCTTGGCCCGCGCCCCGCTGCCCCCTCCGGACGAGGGCGACCGGACCCAGTGCCGTCGGGCGGCACGACCACCGCCAGGGGGCCACCCGGCAGCACGACCCGACCAGCCGGGGTGGCCGGAGTAGGCCCAGGCTGGCCGCTCCCCTCTGGAGGCAGCGCGGGCAGGGTTGGTGTAAAGAGCTGCGTGGGCACCGCGAGCGTATCCCGCATCAGGCGGCTGACCGCCTGCGCCGATCGTGCCGGATCATCGCCCCGCTCCCGCGCCCGCGCCGCCGCCTGTTCCTGGAGCCGGATAAAGCTCCACGATACCGAACTATCCAGATCCTGCTCAGCGGCAAAGCGCTGGAGGGCCTCCGCGCTGAACGTCGTCTCCGGGTTGGCCTGCTGCATCCGTCGGGCACTCTGGACCAAGTCGCGGACGGTGGATGGATCGGCCAGATCCAACTCGTGCAGTTCGCGCACTAGATGATCCAGGGTGGGACTGGCCCCCCCAAACGTGCTCCCGGGCACGCCCATCTGGGTGGTCAGCGTAGCCAGGGAGGCCCCCGGCGTGCTGGCCGCCGCACTCAACTGCTCCAGGACCTCCTCCTCCGGCCATTGCCGCTCAAACCCCCCCCGCGCGCCGACCAGCGCCCGCACCTGCTCCTGCCCGGCCGGCTCCTCCGTCAGCCGCGTCACCGTACCTGGGGGAACCGCTGCCGCCAATTCGGTCAGCACGGCCCGCATCCCCGGACTGCCGAATGCCAGATTTCCGGCGTCGTCAAGATACGCCAACCCGGCCGTCACCGGCCCCTTAAAGGTGGCATCGGCGGCGTGAAGGATCGCGTGCGCGGTGGCGGGATCGGCCTGGAGCGCCGCCGCCACCCGTGCCTGATCGGCCCCACCCAGGTCGGTCTGGGCGACACCGGCGGGCGGGTCCGCCGCGGTCGCAGCCCGCGCCAGCACCTGGCCTGTCTCCCGCCCGCGCTCTTCATTACGCCACCATCCCCCCGGCTGGAGGCTACCCGCGCCCCCGGCGGCTTCGGTATCCGCGCCGGCTGCATCCGGTCCAGCCGTCTCCAGCATCGCGGTCGCCGGGCGGCCAGCGGCCGGGGCCGGGGCCTGCCGCCCCCGGCCCGGGGGGCGGGGCGATAAG
>JBBSAN010000695.1:0-4179 GCA_038252265.1 Chloroflexia bacterium | reverse complement strand
TGGACACCTCTCCGCCCATGCTGGAACGGGCAGGAGACCGGCTGGCCGCCTATCCGGGGCGCTGGATGCTCTATCAAAGCACGATGCAAGGGTTGGACGCACTAGCACTGCCGCCCGCCAGCTTTGACGCGGCCATCGGGATCCAGTCGATCCACCACCTCAACCGAGAAGAGAAGCAAACCCTGTTCCAGCAGGTGGCCGGGCTGTTGCGACCGGGCGGGCTGTTCTTGCTTTCCGACCGGGTGCGGCTGGCGGCTGCCGGGTTGTTTCCCTACCACCGGGCCATCTGGAACCGCGTGCAAGCCCAGCACAGCTTACCCACGGCCCCCGCCGAATATACCTATGCCTCCCACCTGTACGCCGCCGCAAGTCGGGGCGATCAGCCCGACACCGTGGAGGATCAACTGGCCTGGCTTCAGGCGGCGGGGTTCGGCACCGTCGATTGCTTCTACCGCTATGTCCAGCGCGCGATTTTCGGCGGCTTGAATGGCCCGGCGCTGCCGGAAACGGCGACTCCAGACCCCGATCTCGTAGCCCACCTGGATCAGATCCACACGCTATAACCACTCATGCACCGCTACCCTGGAGAAAGTGAGACCGCAAACCCATGCCCCAGCAGGAAGTCAACGGCATACACCTCTATTACGAAGATGTCGGGCGCGGCAGTCCTGTGCTGTTGCTGCACAATGCCTTCGGCACCGGACGCACCGTCTTCAACGGGATGATCGAATACCTGGCCGAGCGGGGGCACCGGGTCCTCGCCCCCGATGCGCGGGGCTACGGCGGTTCGCGCCCGCCCGCCCGCGACTTCCCCTCCGACTATTACCAGCGCGATATGGCCGATGTGGCGGCGCTGCTGACGGCGCTGGACGTGGGACCGGTCCATATCGTCGGGCTATCGGACGGCGGCGTGATCGGCCTGCTGCTGGCAATTGAGCACCCGGCGCTGGTGCGCTCGCTGGTGACCTGGGCGGCCAATGCCGACTTCCCGCCCGAAGAGCGCGGCCTCTATGATCACCTGGGGCAGGCGGCCAACTCGCTCGACTTCCTCGACCTGATGGCCGAGCGCCACGGCATGGACGCGCCCGAAGCCCGCGCCATGCTGACCGGGTTCCAGGAGCGGGCGCTGGCGATCACCGATGGGACCGGCGATATCGGCCTGCGCGGGCGGCTGGGCCAGATCCAGGCGCCGGTGCTGATCGGCTACGGCGAGCGGGGCGACTTCCTGCCCCAGCGCCACGCCGACATTCTCCATGCCGAGATCCTCAACTCCGACCTGTGGCTGGTGCCCCGCGTCGGCCACTTCTGGCCGGTCAGCCCCGAAGGGCGCGAACTGTTCGCCAACCGCGTGCTCGACTGGATCACCCGCAACGAGTGAGCACGCCCACCCCCCGGCCTGATCGCGTCCAGTTGCGCCGCTGGCTAATCCAGCACCTGCTGCTGGGAGTGGCCCAGTTGGTGCTGGCCGTGGCGGCCATGTTCAGCGTGGTCCTCAGCGGCACGACCGATCTGGCCGGGGTCAACCCGATCACCTGGCTGCTGGTCGCCGGGCTGATCGGCGTCTCGCTGGTCCGCTTCGGCCTCTACTTCGTCCGGGGTCGTCCCAGCACGCGCTGGCTGGAGCAGGAGGAGTAAGGGCCAGCTACCCCCGCCGCCCTACTCCCCTGGTGCCTCTTCTGGGGGCAACGCGGCATGGGCCACCAGTTGCAAGAGCGCGCCCCGTAGCTGATCAAAGCCCGCAACCCCTAGAACCTCCCGGTATTCCGCCTCGATCTCTTGCTTGATCTCGTAGGCATCCTGTAAGAATTGCCACCCGGTGCGAGTAAAGCGGACCAGGCTGGCGCGCCGGTCGGTCGCGTCCACTTCCCGCGCGATATAGCCTCGCGCCTCCAGATCCTCCACCAGTTGCCCCATGGATTGCTTGGTAATCTCGGCCCGTTCGGCCAGGGCAGTGATCCGCGTGCCTTCCAGATCGAGGTTCGCCAGCAACAGCGTGTGCCCCAGGGACAGGCCGGTGTGCCCGCGCTGCCGGAGCTTGGCAACCGCCCGCTGGTTGAAGGCTCGGTACGCCTGCTGCAACAGGCGTCCGATATGCTGCTGGCGCATCGTGCGCACTTCTTCTTTGTTAGCTGGCTCAAAATCCATCGTCGCCCCTCTTGACAAATTAGACAGTATACCTTATTATATCAGTAAGGTAAGCTTACTAACGAGATGCTTCTATTGTACCCTCGATCACCTACGCTACGCAAGGTCTCTGGAAGCCGAATCAATTCGACTGTTTACGAGCAAGAGGAGACGGAACAATGGCTATCTTCCGCATCGCGCGTTACACCATCACCCCTGAGGCGCTGGCCGCCTGCCAGGACTTCATCCATACGACGGTGGCGGCTACCAAAGCGCAGGAACCCGGCACACTGATGTACATGGTCCTCCAGGAAACGGACAATCCCGCCAGCTTTGTCCATATCTCCGCCTACGCCGACGACGCGGCGATGGCCGCCCATAGCGTCAGCGAACCGATGCTGACCACCATCCGCGAGGTGATTCAACCGGCGATGGTCGAAGCCGCCCAGTTCACCCACTACCACCTGGTAGACGCGAAACTGCTCGAACCCGCGCAGGTCTAGGCACCCCGGCGCGACCCGGCAACGCCCTCTGCCAGGGAAGTCAAGACTTCATAAGTGCAAACTTAAGCATTGCCATCCTGAGTGAAGCGCCGCGAAACGAAGGATCTTGTTGGGGCCACCTGATCGTTATCGAAGATCGGGATCGGAGCCTGCGCACCGTTGACCGCCAACAAGATCCTTCGCTCCGCTCAGGATGACAGCGTGGGTGGCGAATGCGACTTGAAGCACGACGCAGGATGTCCGTGCATGTCTCATTCCGGGGACGTTCGCGCATAGGAGACCCACCCACGTAAAAAGGTGGCACGCAAGCGCACCACCTTCACGTCCGTATTACTGATCGCTATTGGCGGATCGCTAGCTTGCGCCGGGGCCGACCGACCAGTTGCGCTCGGCCCGGCCAGCGGCTTTGGGCTGGGGATTGGTCGGGCGGGTACGCGGCTTGGGCGTGGGAGCAGCTTCGGCAGCGCGAACTTCAGCTTCGGCCACCTGTTGCAGCAGGCCCACCGTCCGCACAATCTCCTCCGGGGTCACAGTCGCCGTCTGGAAGCGCAGCATTTCGCCGCCCAGCACCGCCAGGAAGTCGCCCGCGCCCAGCAGCCCCTCGGCCCCGCTGCCATGAATGCCCGATGCGATATGCGCCTGTCCCTGGTCCGGCATACGGCCTACCAGCCGCGCTCCCCAGGGAATATCGTCCGACAACGTGGCGTCCATCGTCGAAGCAACAAGATGGATCCCCGCCTCACGGCCCTCGGTCGCCAGATGCCGGATCAGATCGGCGCGTTCTTGCCCCCCCTGCCCGCGCAGGGTCGCATGGAGGCCGTCCAGCAGCACCACCAGGGTAGACCCTTCTAGCGCCTCGCCCTCGGCCAACTGTTCCAGCCGCCGGTTCAGGAGGCGATTCACCCAGCGCAGGCGCAGATGCACCTCTTCGGGCGCAATCACCGGCCCGGTCACCAGATGTGGCAGCCCTTCCAGCCCCATCCAGGGAGAGATACCGCGCTGGCCCCGCCGCGCCGGTCCCGACACATCCAGCAAGAGCAGGCGCACGTCGCGGGGTGCGTTGTGCAAGGCCAGGGACAGCGCCACCGCTTGCAGCAGGTTCGATTTCCCGGCCCCGGTGCTCCCGGCAATCAGGGCGGGGCCGACTTCTGGCGCATCCAGCCGCAACAGCAGCGGTGTGCCGGTCGTGTCCAGCCCCAGCGTCGCCGTCGCCGGGGGTACCACCTCGGCCACCTTGCGGGCCAGGGGCAGCAGGCGCACCGGCACCGGATCGGGCCGGGGCACTTCCAGCACCGGCGCACCGTTATCCGGGTCGGGAGCCAGGCGCACCGCGTCTACCTCCAGCGCCTCGGTCAGTTCACCTGCGATCTGCTCGCCATGCATCATCAGGGTCCGGCTTTCCGCCAGTTCCTCTTCCTCGCCCGGACGCGGATTGAGCTGTGACAGCTCATCGGCGGCATGGCGCAGGAATTCCTCGTCCGTTCGAGCCTTGGCCAGCCGCGCGCGCGCCTGCTCGGCAGCTTCGCTGGCATCACGGAAGGCACGGTAGGCG
>JBBSAN010000694.1:0-4183 GCA_038252265.1 Chloroflexia bacterium | reverse complement strand
CTCGGCGAAGCGGTGCTCACCCGTCGTCGCGCAGGCAAAGATCACGAACGAGGGGGGTTCGAGGGCCAGGCGGGAGCGTGCCCAGGTAATCGCCGCAGCCCGGTCGCCGGCGAAGTCGGGGTCTTGATACATGTTGTTGACTCCTCGCAAGCGGAGATAAACCGGGCTACGGAGTCACTATAGCACATCTGTGCGGCAGAAGACAAGAGGGTGCAGCTATCACCTGAATAGACCAAGCGAACGCGCTGCCGGGCACGGACGGCTAGGGGTGGGGCACAAGGTCGTGGGTAAACGCTTAATTATTACCCGGATGCTCAATTGCTAGCAATTCTTTAAAGCGCGCACCTATGGCAGGAAGGTGTGCACGAAACGTCTCAGCCAAATCCCCAAGCATCTGCTCTATATGGGGATCATCAACGAGAATAAACCGGCTCTCGGACCAGATAACCTCTTCTTGCACGGGGGAGCGCTGCACAAATGCGGCAAGTGCCACGAGGTAGAGTTGCTGATCTGTGTATAGCTCGGCCACAATGCCTACCTCCAAGTACCCCCTGGACTGTGCATCATCAGCCGTCGTTCCGAGGATGAAACTCCCACCACATGACCAAACCGGCAGCACGTCGTCAGTACGGGGCGCGCCAGTCCTGTACCAGAGTAGCTGCTGACCACCCGCACGATAGCGATCAGGACTAAAATAAGGCAGATCTGATAGCTCTGGAATAAAGGTTTGGACCGCCTCACGCATACGCGGCTCAATTCCCTGCTTCTGTTGTTGCTGTTCGATTGTCGGAGAGGAGAATAGCTTCGGAAGTTGTGCCGTCGGGGTCTCTATCAAGGACACAAGCATGGTGAACGCCGCCGGAAAATTCTCTGCTAACTCTCTCACCATTTCACTGATCGCCAGATCCTCTGGAGGCGATCCAAGCTGGAAAGCCCGCCGTGCCCACCAGTATAGACCCGCCACGGCACCTGCCTGGATATAGAGTCCGGCCAGCAGGTTGATAACGCCACCCTGGAAAATCGCTGCCTCTGCTCCACACACCACCTGATACTTCGGATCGTTGCTCCTTATCCGGGCTGCATGCTGGGTGCCAGCCACGCTGCTAGTGAACCGATGCCCGCGCATTCCGACCATCTTTAGATCCCGCTCCGAAAATATCTGGGTGCGAAATTCGTCCGTCTCGATGTGTAAATCCTGATTACGTACATCCGCCAGAAAGGGTTTGAGGCGCTCATTGAATTTCCTAATGAGCGCCCGCGCTTGGCTATTCCACTGCTGACGAAGCTCCGTATCTCGATTCAGCGGGGCGATCAGGCTCCGGGTTTGTGCGACTAGCGACGATAAATCCGCAAGTTTAGGAACGTCCGGCAGCGGCAGGAGCCATTGCCGCAGCTCCGCAGCAAATTGTTTCATGGAAGGACGTTTTGTCGGATCATTATCCGTCGCGCGTTGAACAAGGTTGTCCAGCGTACGGATACGCGGATGGACGACACGAGATTCCATCACCTCACCTGGAACACCGACATGCTGAGGGCCGGGTGGTGCCCACGAACGACCCGTTGCCAGCATCCACAGCGTTTTGGCGATGAGATAGACATCTACAGGACCGTAGGTTATGCCGTCTAAATCTCCTTCTAATAGCTCTGGTGCTACAAGGTTGGCTGGTGCGGGTAAGCTGCCTTCCGTGGTAAGTTGCGCCTTGCCGGGGAATGTGACCAACCCTAGATCCCCCAGCACCCAGCTTCCCTCGTACCAATAGAGGTTGTCGGGTTTTATATCCCGATGAAAGATTCCTTGCTGCGCGAGCCATGCTAACGTTTCGGCAAGGTTCGCCACCGCTAAGACAACCATTTCAAGCGGAGGGGATTCTCCGAGTTGTGTCCGTATCCGCGTCGCTTCAGGCATTACCAGCCAGGAAGGGTTTCGATGTTGTTTAGGAGTTTCCGGGAGAGAATACTCGTACATCGGCAGGATCCCGGGATGCTGCCCTACGCGCAGATGCATCTCAATCTCATCTTGAAATCGCTTGCCGCGTATATGGGTACGACTGTACCAGTTAAGCTTCAGCGCTAAAATTCTGCCGTCATCATGCCGGGCGCGCCAGACTTCACTGTTTCCCCCTTTCCCAAAGGGACTGATCAGCGTCCAGGGGGGCTAGGTATTCGTCGGGCTTATACTCGTATTTAATATTAGTGTCCGCCATTGCAGCACCACCTTAATTCATTATGACGTAGCCTATAATGAAGGGGAGTCCGAGTCGGACTCCCCTGCCGTGCGCCCTCTGGATCGGGCTACGGAATCACTATAGCACAGTCGTGCGGCCCCCTGCAAGGGGCGGTATTTGTCGGCAAATACCCTCACCGGCGCGCCCAGCGCCAGGCGGCCAGCGTGCCGAGCAGGCTTCCCAGCACGAGCGGCCCCAGGCACCAGGGGGTTCGCCAGAGGGCGGTCAGCAGGAGGGACACCGGGGGCGCGGTCGCGGCGAGCGCGGCCAGGTTGGGGTCCCACCTCAGCACGGCGTCCCATGTCTGGGCGGCGACGAGCCAGACGGCAGTCAGCAGCGCCCCCAGAGTGAATAGACACGCCGTGAAGATCAGGGCCTTACCCGCCAGCAGCAAGGGATGGCGCGTGGCCCAGTAGCGCTGGAGCCGGACGCCGGGTTGCGCGGCCAGGAGTTGCTGGTAGGCGGCCAGGAGCCGCTGGTGGCGTTGGTCCAGGAGCGCCAGGTCCGCCCGGGCGCTGGCCCCCCGCTCGCGCTGCGCGGCGACCTCCGCCTGGAGGCCCCTGGATCGTCGCGGCTTGGGCGTGGAGCTGGGTCGCTTGCTCCTGAAGGCGCGCCTGCAATTGCGCCTGGATCTGGGCATCAAGATCCAACGGGGCCAGGCGACCGAGGGGCGGGGCCACCCCGCTTGTCACCTGGGGCCGCCAGGGCGCGCTGCCCGCGATGATCGCGGGCCACGTCATCGGTGTAGCACGCAGGGGGGTGCCGGGGTCGCGGGTGACGGGGAGCCAGGCCGGGGCGGTAATCCGCGCCGCCGCCGCATCGAGCGGGTCGCCCTCGCCCACACTCACCGCCGGGTGTTCGGCGATGAAGGCCCAGAAGTTGTTGTGCTCCTTGCGCCCGACGGCCACCCAGGGGGCGATCTGCGCCCGGCGCGCGGCGGTCGGCACGGTGATCAGCAGGTGCGGCATCGTTGCCCCGAAACGGTCCCGCCAGGCTCCACAGCGGATGACCGCCGCCCAGCGCTTGAGCTTGGCCTCCCAGTCTGCCGCGTCCTCGCTCCCCTGGTCGTGTTCGATGGCGCCGGTCCAGGTCGCCCCGTCGGGAAGCGTCAGCCGCGCCACCCCATCCGGCTCGATCCGCCCGTGGGTGACCGGCCCGCGCGGGCGCGGCAGCGGGTACGGTAGAATGGCCCGGTGCTCGCCCCACCACCCCAGCGTGCTGTCTGCGGGTTGCCACGCGCCTCCGCCGGTCAACCAGGTCACCATCAACCAGCCCACCGCCAGCGTGTGGTCGAGCCACTGGGGGCTGAGGCGCATGTGGGCCAGCAGCTTATGCCGCACCGGCGGTGGATCAGCGGGCAGGTAGCGATAGCCGGCCCGCCCCAGAGCATAGTAATAGCGGCCATCGGCGCCCCGCTCGCGCTCGATGAGGCGGGGCGTGCCGTCGGGGCCGAGTAACCCGGTCAGGCGCGGTTGCAAGCTACTGGCGCTCTCCAACCCGTAGAGCCGCTGCAACTGCGGCACCGTCAGCACCCGGGCGCTGTGCAGCGCGATCAGCACGGCCACATCGCGGCTGTCCGGGATGCGCGGACGCCAGAGTTTGGGGGCTTTGGTCAGGGCGCGGCCCATCAGCCCCGCCGCTCCCCGGCCTGCCCGATCACCATCCGCAGCCAGTGGACGGTGCGGGATTCCCCGTCGGGCACCTTCAGCACGCCTGCGCGGAGCATCCCCACCCGCAGCTTGCCGAGGAACGTCGCTTCGTCCAGCCCGCTGCCCCGCCAGAGGACGGCAGCCGCCTCCAGCAAGTCCGGCGGGGGCGCGGTTCCGTCCCAGTGTTCGCATTGCGCCTGCACCAGCGCGGCGATCTGTGCGCCCGGTGGTGCCGGAGGTGGCAGGGAATCCGCGGGTAAACACAGGGGGGCCGCCGGGCTGAGTACTGAGTGCTGAGTGCTGAGTGCT
>JBBSAN010000693.1:0-4187 GCA_038252265.1 Chloroflexia bacterium | reverse complement strand
GGACTGCTTCGCCCGCACCGACCGGGTCTCCAACCTCGACGGGTTCTGGCACGCCGCCACCAACGAATGGGTCTGCGGGCGACTCGACCTGACCGTTACGGTCGCCGGGCAGCCCCTCACCCCACAAGAGACGGTGTTCTTCCCCGGCCACCAGCAGACGGTGCTGACCGGGGGCGGGGTGCGGGCGATCAAAACCGTCTTCGTCCCCTACGGCCTGCCACCCGATACCGGCAGCCGCGCCTACGCCGTCCTCCAGCTTCAGGCCGACGAACCCCTCGCCGTGGAGATCGTCTGCGACGTGCGCTGGCCTGCCGTCAACAGCCGCAACCACACCAAGCAACCCGAACGCCACCACGTCCAACGCCGCGTGCGCCAGTGGCAGGAGGGCGACACGCTGTGGGCGGCAACCCAGCCGTTCCGCGTGGACCGCTGGGGCACCATCATGGGCCATGAGGACGAAGTGCGGGCCATCGCTGGTCCCCCTGGCGGCACGGCCACGTTCAGCGAACCGGGACGCGCCCGGTTGATCTACAAGCGTCAATTGGTGCCCGGCCAACCCCTCACCCTGCCATTCACGCTCGTCGCCGGGGCCACGGGCGAGGGGGCATTAGCCGCGACGCTGGCGGCGCTGCCCGATTGGGCGACGGCCCTGGCCGAGACGCAGGCGGCCTATGACGCGATCCTGAGCACGGCGCTGCTCCTCACCCCCGACGCCCGGATCAACCGGGGCCTGGGCTGGGCGAAGGCGAACACCATCCGCGTGCAACACCACTACCGGAAGGGCGTGGGCTTCACCAACGACCCGCCGCAGGACATCGTCGTGGTCCGCGACTGCGCCTGGTACGGCCTGGGGGCCGACTGGCTGACCCCCGATTTTGTTCAGGCCATGAACGACCTGCTCCTCCAGTATGGGATCGAGGAGGGCGGCAAGCTGACCGAATACCTCCACGCCGACACCGGGCAGCGGGAAGATTACGCGCTGAACATCAACGACGACACCCCCCTCTTTGTCGTCGCGGCGGCCCATCACTTTGCGGTCAGCGGCGCGGGGGCGTTTCTGGAACGGGTCTACCCGGCGGTGCAGGCGGCGTGCGCCTGGATCCTGGCCCAGCGGCAAGACGATGGGCTGGTCTGGTGTACCGTCCAGGGCACCGACGTGTGGGGCAACGCCACCTGGCGCAATATTATCCCCGGCTACACGCTCACCGGAGCCGTGACCGAGATCAACGCCCTCTGCGCGTGGGCCTTGCGCGAGGGGGCCGCCCTGGCCGGGGTCGCCGGGCAAGAAGCCGATACCACAGGCTGGCAGGCCGCCGCCGCCGAACTGGAAACCGCGATCAACAGCCGCCTGGGGACGGAGGACGGACTCTACCTGCTCAACCTCCACGCCGGGGGGGCGAACCCGACCCGCACCGCCGATCTGGTCTTTCCGGTGCTGGGCGGGGTGGCTGCGCCGGAACAGGCGCAACGCATCCTCGACTTGCTCTACAGCCCCACTTTTTACACGCCATATGGCATCCACACCGTGGCCCAGGACGAGGCCGAGTATCACCCCAACTTCGGCCACGGGTTGATGGGCGGGCTGTGGCCCAACCTGACCGCCTGGGTGGCCTATGCCGGGCGCGCCCGCTACCCCGATCGGCTGGCGGCGATGATGTCCAGCCTCTACGCTCTGTCCGAGGTAGCCGACCCTGCCGCCGAGGGCCATCTGGTGCCCGGCGAGTTCCCCGAATGGTTCGATGGCGAGACGCTGGAGAGCCGGGGCATGGCGATGAGTCCCTGGATGCCGCCGACCTACCTGTGGCTGGGGGTGGAAGGGTTGGCCGGAGTGACGCCGCGCCCCACCGGGCTGGCGATCAATCCCAACCTGCCGCCCGAGTGGGGCTGGCTGGGGCTGCGGAATCTGCCCTATCGCGGCGGGCGGCTCTCCTGCTTCGTCCATGCCGGGCGGCTCCACACCACACAGGCGGTCGAAAGTGCGCTGCCGCAGACGAGCTACACGGCGGATGTGAGCGACGAAGTACAGGTGGTGGGCCTCCTGCTGGTCGTGGCCCTGGCCGGGGCGGGCGGCGTGACCGTGCTGATCGGAGCCGACGAGGCGGCAGAGGGGACCGTGAGCCGGGGCAGCCAGGTCGAGACGGTGCGCCTGGCGGCAGGTGAGGCGACCCTGATCCACTGGCCGGATGGTGAGAATGATAAATAGATCCTACTAACAGGGCAGTGTAGAATCGAATGGATGCGGTTTCCGGGCAAAGCTATTGCCTCGGCAGAACAACTTTTGCTATAATAAGCGGTGAGGTAATTGTATCTCCATTGTACCCGACCTCTGGGCGATGGTTAGCAACCAGCCGGGTCGCGCCGGGAAGCGGCCTTCCCCACCAAAACCACGTTATACGATTCCCCAAATACTTGCCGGGTGGCCGCTGCTGGCCCAGCCTCCTTCCCCGGCGGAAAGCAACCGCCTTTTCGGTGCCGATTCCAACCCGAACGTGTTGGCGCTGAATTCCTTTCGCCCCCGGCACCGCATCATAGCTATTCGTCCTGCCCCGGACGGGATCAGATGGGGCGGGAACACCGCGGCTTAGAAAGCACAGCAGTCATGCCCACCGTGACGATCCGCCTCTTTGGGAAATTCTGTGTCCAATGCCAGGAGCAAGCGCTAGAGGGGCTGGCCGCCTGCAAAGTGCAGGAATTGTTCTGTTATTTACTCCTCTACCGGGACCGCCCCCACCCCCGCGAAACCCTGGCGAGCCTGCTCTGGGGCGACGCGCCCACCGCCCAATCGAAAAAGTACCTGCGCCAGACGTTGTGGCAATTGCAAAGCGCGCTGGACGTGCCTGCCGTGCAGGCTGCCGGGCACGGGCTGGCGGTCGAGGCCGAATGGGTGCAGTTCTGCTCCGCCGCCGACCTCTGGCTGGACGTGGCCGTACTGGAACGGGCCTACGCCCAGAGCCAGGGAGTGCCCGGTGAACAACTCGACGCGCCGACCGCCGAGATCGTGCAAAATGCCGTGGCCCTCTACGGCGGCGACCTGTTGGAAGGGCAATACCAGGATTGGTGCCTGTATGAACGGGAACGCTTGCAGCACATGTACCTGGCCCTGCTCGACAAGTTGATGAGCTACTACACCGCAGGGCAGGCTTACGAACGGGCGCTGGTCCACGGCACCCGCATCCTGCGCTATGATCGTGCCCACGAGCGCACCCACCGCCAGTTGATGCGCCTCCACTACCTGGCCGGGGACCGTGCCGCCGCGCTACGCCAGTATACCCGCTGCTGCACCGCCCTGACCGAAGAACTGGGCGTCACCCCTGCCCGCAGCACGGTCGCCCTCTACGAGCAGATCCGCGCCGATCACCTGGTGGCACCGGCCCTGCCCGCCGTTGCGGTGCCGCTAGTGCCCCCTACGCCTGATCACTTCTTGCCTGCGGTGCTGGAACGGCTGCACCAGGTGCAGGCCACCCTGCGCGATCTCCAACAGCAGGTGCAGATCGATATCCAGGCCATCGAACAAGTGCTCTACCGACATCAGTGAGTGCGGAGTACGGAGGACGACGCGTGCTGCGTATTACGCATGAACAATCACCGTGAACGTGGCGACCTCCGCCGGGGGGGCAGCCGGATCGAACGGGCGGCGGTAATGAAAGGTCAGGGTCGTCTGCTGCGGGTGCAGAGCGTGGAAGGTCCACACCTCCCAGCCCCCCACCCCGACCATGCCGGGGGGATGGGGCTGGGGCTGGTAGTCTGTGCCCACCTGCCGGACCGCCGCTGGAGGTCGCAACGGCAGAAGCTGCCAGCTATAACCTGTGGTGTGATTCGCATCCAGAACGATAGTGAAGTCCGCCCCCACCTTCACCCGGCAGGGATGCGCCGGGTCGGTCGGTTGCGGCAGGGAGGCAGGCGGGTGGGTCATCGGTTTCCTTTCGTGGTTGTGTAGCCCGGCACAGGCGCAACGAGACGCGGGCGGGCACAGGCGGCAACCAGCGCAAGAGTGCCGCCAATAGACGGCCCGATCCGCCCACACCGGCTCCAGGATCAACCCACCAGACCCGGTAACAGCACCATTGTAGCACAACTGGCCCGCACAGGGCGAGGGGGCGCGCTGGCCCGGGTGGGGGGCAGGGGTTTGGATTTGGGATACGAGCGTGCCGGTGGCCAAAAAAGATAGGGGGATACGCAAGAGGGGG
>JBBSAN010000692.1:0-4195 GCA_038252265.1 Chloroflexia bacterium | reverse complement strand
TCAGTGGCGAGGAGAATACGCATAGACGAGTAGTCAGTGGTCAGTGGTCAGTGGTCAGTAACGAGTGCTGAGTGCTGAGTAATCGATGATTAGTGATCAGAATACGCAATACGCAATACGTAATACGCATCACGCTTCACGCATCACGCATCACGCTTCACGCTTCACGCAATACGCATCACGCATCACGCATCACGCATCACGCTTTCCAGCACCCGTTCCAACTGGGCGCAGTGCGCGTCCCAGCTATAGTGGGCGACGACGCGGGCGCGGGCAGCGCGGCCCATGCGAGCGCGGGCGACGGGGTCGGCGGCCAGGGTGGCGAGGTGGGTGGTCAGGGTGGCGAGGTCGCCCTCGCGGTAGAGCAGGCCCTCCTCCCCGGCGCGGATGATCGTGTGCAGCGGCGGAATATCGAGCGTGACGACGGGCAGGCCCATCGCCATGTACTCGAACACCTTCAGCGGCGACCAGTAGAAGCCGAACGTCCGCAGCGGGGCGTAGACCGACGGGACGAACGGGGCCACGCCGATATCGGCCAGCGCGAGCAAGAGCGGCACTCGGTCGTGCGGTTGCGGCCCGGTCAGCACAAACCGTCCCGGCGGGAGATTTGCCGCCGCGATCCGCGCCCGCAACGGCTCCAACTCCGGCCCGCCGCCGATGGTCAGGAAGGCCAGCTTCTGGTGCTGCGGGATCAGGCGCAGGGCGGCGTCGGCAAAGACCCCTACCCCGTGCCAGGCGCGGAAGCTGCCGACAAAGGCGACGACGACCGCGTCATCCGCGATGCCGTACCGGCGGCGCAAGGCGATCAGCGCGGCGGCCTGCTCCTGGCGCAATTCGGGGCGGAACTGGTCTACGTTTGCCCCCCAGTTGACCAATTCGATCCGGCTGCGCGGCACTTCGGGCGGCACTGTGGTCGCCAGCGGCGTGACGATGCGGCGGCTCCATTTGCCCTGGGCCACCGCCCAATGGCGCAGCCGCCCCCCCAGCAGCCGGTCGATCTGCGACTTGCGCGAGCCGGGCGGGTCCACCATCGGCGCGTTGACCTCCAGCACTGAGGGGATATGTCGTCGTTTGGCTACCGTCATCCCTGCTCCGGCGAAGTTGTAGTAGCGTTCCATGATCACGTCGGGGGCGAAGCGGCGGACGAGGCTGAACAGTTCCGGCAGGGCGAGATAGGCCAGCTTGTCGGGGAACGGCATGAGGGTCACGTCGAATGCGCCACCCGTGTCCACCCGCCGCCAGCGCTGCCCCCGCGCCACCACATGGAGCCGGTGACCGCGCCGGGCCAGTCCGTGGGCCACTTCCAACACATGGGTCGCGCCGCCGGACGTACCGGGCAGCGGGATGGCACCCGCGACGTAGAGAATTTTCATGTGCGGCGCTTGCTGACCAGCACCACCAGCCCCGACCCCATGCCGGGCCAGATCTTGGACAGGCGCGTGCCGAGGGTGTAGGTCAGCGCCCAGGTCTGGGTGCGGCGCACAAACCAGTTGCGCGGGTCGTGAAACCACATCCCCTTCACGGCCTCCACCTGGAAGCCCTCGCTTTTGACCAGATCGAGAAAGCTGGCGAGCGAATGGTGGCGGATGTGCGCCTGTCGCCCGACCAGCGCCTTATTCAACGTGCCCGCCGGGGGCATCGGCGTGCCCCGTTTGCCCGGCTTGAGCACCGCGCGGGCCAGCCCAATGCCCGCATAGACGGCGCGGTGCTGCGGGGTGTACTTCAGCGGCACGGCCAGGATCGCCCGGCCATCGTCCTTCAACACGCGGTAGATCTCGCTGACCACGGCGTGATCGTCCAGCACATGCTCCAGCACATGCGAACAGAGCACCTTGTCGAAGCTGCGATCAGGGAACGGCAGTTCCTCCACATCGCTGTGGACCAGCCGCACCTTGTCGGCGGGAAAATCGCGCAGGCTGCGGAACACCCGTAGGACGCTGCCCGACAGATCGATGCCCACGCTGAACCCGGCCCGCCGCGCCAGGGGCATCGTGTAGTAGCCCTCGCCGCAACCCACGTCGAGGAAGCGGTCGGTCGGACGCATCTGGAACAGTCGCCCGAAGACGCGGATATGCTCGGCCATCCAGTGCCGCCCCATCGGCGTCGGCACCAGCACCCCGTCGTGCAGGTTGAAGTAGGCCCCCTGCCCCTCGGTCAACGTCCGCTCGTAGAAGGCGCGCAATTTCTCCCGCAGCGTCTGCTCCTCCGCCGCATCGCGCACCCCGTAGCGGGCGAGCGTGTTGCGAGTTGCGAGTTGCGGGTTGCGAGTTGTCGTTTTGTCGCTCAAATCTGTTGTCCCATTCCTACCGTTCTACTGATCCCTGATCCCTGATCCCTCGTCACCCATCACTCCGTTTGCGGAGCAAGAGAAAATACGGCCCGGTGCGGAAGCGCCCGAAGAGGACGATATCAAGCCACATCAGCGCGGTCAGAACCTGGAATACTAGCGCCGTTGGCCCACCCTGCGCCAGGCGTGCCCGTGCGGCGGTGCGCGCGGCGATGGCTTCCTGGCCCAGCGTGTCGGTATGCGGGGCATCGGGGGTGGTGGCCGAGGCGTGCTTGCCCTGCCGCCGCAGGCGCACTGCTACCACGCCGCGCTCAACCAGGCGCATCAGCACATTATCAATGAAGCTCTGGAAGACGCCGTTCCAGAAGACGGCCTCTACGATCTCGAACCCCGACTCGGTGACGGCGGCCTGGAGTTCCGGGTAGGTTTCCAGCGCCTTGATATGGTCCGACTTGCGTAACAGGTCGCGGCGCGGGTCCACCAGCCCCAGCCGGGCCAGCCCGTTCGCCAGGCGGCGCGATCCGCTGACAAAGAGATCAAACGGCCCGCGCTCTCGCGTGTTGGAGAAGAGGAAAAGCAGCCCGTTCGTCACCAGCACACGATGGGCCTCGCCCAGGTAGGCGCGGATGTCGTCGCGGGTCAGGTGTTCCAGCACGTCAATCGACCACGCTTTGGTGAAGCTCTCGTCAGGGAACGGCAAGAGCCGGGCGTCGGCACGGGCCAGCGGGATTTCGGCCAGGGTCGCATCGGCGAACAGCGGGGCCGGATCGATCCCGACCGCCTGCCCGACCAGGGTCAGGTTCCAGACCAGAAAGCGGCCATCGCCGCAGCCCAGTTCCAGCACCCGGTCGCGGGGCCGCAGCCGAAGCATCCGCCGCAGGAGCCGGTTACGCACCGCCGCGCCCAGCAAGGGCGGCCCCAGGTCGCGGTAGTCCAGCCGCTCGGCAAACTCGTCCAGGTCGGCTACATAGCGCGAGGTGTGGCCCAGGCTGGCGTCTTGTTGCGGCATCAGGTCGATGTAGCCCGTCGCCACAGGATACTGGCGGCCACAGCGCGGGCACAGGTAGGCCGACTCGGCCCCTGCGAGCGGCGGCGCGTGCCCGCCCGTCTCGGCGGTGCAGGTGGGGCAACGGATCAGTTTCAATAGCCAGGGTGCGATCACGGGCGGCCCTCCGGGTTCTGGAATGCGCCGGGGTTGGTCAGAATCTTCGCCAGGGTGGCGGGCAAGCGCCCGATCAGTCCCAGTTGTTGGCCCAGCAGATCGGGCAGTGCGGGCAGGCCCGCCTCGCGTTGCGCCGAGGTCCAGACCGTGGCATATTGCAGTTCCAGCCCCAGGTTCCAGGCGATAAACAGCGCCGCCACCCCGGCCAAACTCCAGCGCGGCACCCCCCGTGTGCGGAGCGCCTCCGCCCCGGCAGCAAGGCCAAAGGCGATGATCACCGTGGCGTTGATGAAGCGCCGCTGCCCGAAGCTGCTCGCGCCCTTCCAGGTGAGGAACGCCCCGGCGACGAACACCTGGGCCAGCAACGCCACCCCGAAGGCCACCGCCAGCGTCGGGTCGCGCCGCCCCAGCACGACCAACCCGACCAACGCCAGCGCGATCACCGGTGCCCACAGCACCAGCCCGTACTGCGGCGAGAACAAGACCTCGAAAAAGTGCGGCGACCACCACGTCAGCTTGCCCGCCACCGTCTTCGATGGCCCCCACGTCCCGTTGATCGCGTGGTAGGCCCACAGTTGCGGCACGAACACCACCACCGCCGCCCCCAGCATCAACCCCCACCCCAGCGCTATGCGGGGCAATTGCCCCACCCGCTCCCGCACCGTCTTCGTCTCCCCCTCATCTGCGGATCCTTGACCCCTGGCCCCTGACCCCCGATCCCTCTCCGCAATCCGCAATCCAAAATC
>JBBSAN010000691.1:0-4200 GCA_038252265.1 Chloroflexia bacterium | reverse complement strand
GGGGTTGGTGTTTCCGGGTTCGGAGCACCGCTCACCAACCCCCAACCCCTAACCCCCAACCCCTGGGGGATATCGTGCTCTTATCGGATAAGCGGATTCTCGAAGAACTGGAACTGGGCAACATCATCATCGAGCCGTTCAGCCGGCGGCAGTTGGGGACCAACTCGTATGATGTGCGCCTAGGCGAATGGTTTTTCTTGCCGAACCATAATATGGTGACGGTGAACTTCAGCGACGAGGCGGACTCGCGGGCGTTCTGGGGCGACCCCCACCGGGCCGAGAATGGGCTGATCAGCATCCGGCCCGGCGACACGATCCTGGCCCACACCATCGAAGTGGTGGGCGGGCACAATGGGTTCACCACGTCGATGCGGGCGCGGTCGAGCATTGGGCGGTCGTGCCTGTCAGTGTGCAAGTGCGCGGGGGTGGGCGATGTCGGCTTCATCTCGCGCTGGACGATGGAGATCACCAACCACAGCCACGCGATGGTGCAGCTTCCCGTCGGCCAGCGGGTGGCGCAGATCCTCTTCTATGAAGTGGGCGAGACATTGGGCGAGTACAAGGGCAAGTATGGAGCGCGGCTGAACTGGACGCCGGAGGATATGCTGCCCAAGCTGTACCGCGACTGGGACCTGGGACCCGATGGCCGGGTGCATCCCTTTGAGGAAGGCTAGCGACCGGCGATGGCGTTACGATGTGAAGCGGGGTTGATCGTCTGTCGCAATGTGGCTGCGGCGCAATGTGTGGTCTGTGGGCGCTTTTTCTGCGCCCAGCACGGCGATCCTGCCGCGCCGCACTGCCGCTATTGCGGACGCGCCTTTGCCCGCAAAATGGCCGGGGAGCAGGCGGCCCACGCCGAGGTCGATCGCCAGGCGACCGCGACCGTCCGCAACGCGGAGAACCTGTGCGGCTGGGTGGGCTGTGACCAGGCCCCGCTGGTGCTGTGCCAGCACTGTGGCCTGCTCTATTGCAGCCGCCACAGCAACCGGTATCACTACCGCTACCGCTACCGCACGCGCAAAGGGATCGACACCCGCCGGGCTGAAGTGACCCTCTGTGACGCCTGCAAAGGTGCCCTGCCCGAATACAAGCGTGAAAAGACCTGGATGGAAGTTTAACGAGTGATGAGCAATGAGCGATGAGCGATGAGTCGGGTGACGGTTGTTGTCTAACCTATGGCGTATTACGTATTGCGTATTGCGTTGGATGCGCTCTACGCGATCTTCTCATTGCTCATCGCTCATCACTCATTGCTGGTGTGTATGGCTGAGCGAAATGAATGGCTGACATTGTTGCTGGACAGCATGGTCAGCGCGGCGCAGAACCAGCCGGGGTATCCGCAGGAGGACCTCAACCAGTTGCTGGACCTGTTCACGGCCTTTGCCCGCAGCGAGATCAGCGCAGACGGGCCAGGGGGGGCGGGCGAGGGGCGGGTGACCGGCATCGGGGAGGCCATCGTCCAGGCGCTGGAAGAGGTGGCGCTGGGCGAAAGCCACCCGGCCAGCAGCCGGTGGGACGAGGCGCTGATTTGCTGGCGGCAGGCCGCCGGTGAGCTGGCGACGGTCTATATGGCCGCCGAGCAGAAGCACAGCACGCCGCTGGCCGATGCGGCAGGGTCGCTGGAACTGTGGATCAACACCGTCGGCGAAGTCTACTGCGTGCTGCGGATGAGCCTCGACCCCTGGGCCGACATCACGGGCCATTCGGGCGATGTGGTGATCCGCCAGTTGGATAGCCTGGAGTCGCGCATTCTCCACTACTGGCAGCGCAACCGTTACCAGTTCTACAGCTTGTTGGGGCGGCGCTACAGCCGCTGGGCGGCGTATGCGCGGCGGCATGGGTGGGTGGCGGAGGCCGATGCGCTCGATTTCCTGGTCAGCCGCACGCGGATGCGCACGCTGATCGCCTATCTGCGCTATGGGCGACGCAGTATCGCCGCCCCGCTGCTGCCGGGGGAAACGCCACGCATGGCGATCACGCCCGCCGTCCGCTGGCGGGAGTGGTGGGATCGCGCCGGGGTGATGGGCCGCCTGAGCATTGACCTGTTCTACTATTTCACGGCGCGCTTCGGCTATCGCCCGGCGCGGCTGGTGTGGATCAATGTGCTGATCGTCTTCAGCTTTGGCCTGCTCTACTGGGGGTTGCAACTCCTGCTGGTCCCTGATGCCCAGACGGCGACCAATATCGTGATCCCCGGCACGTTCAAAGGTTTCTTGCAGGCCGAATATTTCAGTGCGCTGTCCTTTATGCTGGCCGCACTGGGCGAAATTGTCCCGCGGGGCACCTGGGGCCAACTGGCCGTCGTGCTGGAAAGCATGTGGGGCTTTTTGATGATCTCGGTGGTTATCGCCACCGTGGTCAACCGTAACACTGCATCGCCAACGTAACGAATGCGGAAGGCGGCGCGCGCTTAAGATAGTCGGGAACGCAGACCGGCGCACGCCACAATTTATCGTCCGCAATCCGAAGGGAGTACCAAGATGTCCTCAATACCGCGACCCGTTGTGCTGCTCGTGCTGGATGGTTGGGGAATGAACCCCAACCCGGAGGCGAACGCCATCGCCCAGGCGCAGACGCCCACGCTCGACCGGCTGTATGCCACCTGCCCCTGGACAACGATCCAGGCCTCGCAGGATGATGTGGGCTTGCCGGAAGGGCAGATGGGCAACTCGGAGGTGGGGCACCAGAATATGGGGGCGGGCTTCATCGTCTACCAGGAGTTGACCCGGCTGGACAAGGCGATTGCGGACGGCAGCTTCTACACCAACCCCACGCTGACGGCAGCCTGCGCTCATGTGCAGGCCAACGGGAGCGCCTTGCATCTGTTCGGGCTGCTGGGGCCGGGGGGGGTCCACAGCCATTGGGCGCACCTCTACGCGCTCCTGCGCCTGGCCCGCAAGGAGGGGATCATGCGGGTCTACTACCATGCCTTCACCGACGGGCGCGACACGCCGCCACAGAGCGGGCTGGGCTTTATGGAAGCGGTCGAGGCGCAGATGGCCGAGATCGGGGTGGGCGCGGTGGCGACGGTCGGCGGGCGCTATTATGGGATGGACCGCGACAAGCGCTGGGACCGGGTGCAGCGGGCGTATGAGGCCATCGTCCACGGCAAGGGGCTGACCGCCCCCTCGGCCCAGGAGGCGATCCGCCAATCCTACGCCGCCAATGTCAACGACGAATTCATCGAGCCGACCGTGATCACCCAGGACGGACAGCCGGTGGGGACGCTGCGCGACGGCGACGGGGTGATCTTCTTCAACTTCCGCGGCGACCGGGGGCGCGAACTGACCAAGGCGATCCTCCTGCCCGACTTCGACGGCTTCGAACGCGGCACGCCGCTCCAGGATCTCTACTATGTGACGCTGACCCAGTATGAAGAAGGGTTGCCGGTGCATGTGGCCTACGCGACGATGGAGGTGCGCGAGCCGCTGGCGAAGGTGCTGGCCGACCACCACCTGCACCAGTACCACACCGCCGAGACGGAGAAGTACGCCCATGTGACGTTCTTCTTCAACGGGCGGCGCGAGGAGCCGTTCCCCGGCGAGGACCGCCTGCTAGTGCCCTCGCCCAAAGTCGCCACCTACGACCTCAAGCCGGAGATGAGCGCCTATCCTCTCACCGATGAACTGGTGGCGCATGTGCAGGCGGGTACGTATGATTTCATGGTCTGCAACTACGCCAACGGAGACATGGTGGGGCATAGCGGCAAGCTCCCGGCGGCGATCCAGGCGGTGGAAACGGTGGATCGCTGCCTGGCGCGGGTGGTGCCGGTGGTGCGCGAGCAGGGCGGGCTGTTGTTGATCACCGCCGACCACGGCAACTGCGAGCAGTTGGTGGACTATGTCACCGGCGAGCCGCATACCTACCACACCTTGAACCCGGTGCCGTTCATCCTGGTCGCCCCCGATGGCTCCCCGTTGCAAGAGGCGCACCTGCGCCCCGGTGGCCGGCTCTGCGACGTGACCCCGACCATTCTCGATATTATGCGCCTGGAACTGGCCTCGGAGATGACCTGCCGGACGCTGCTGGGGTAGGGGGATGATCCACGCGCTGGAAGAACGGAGCCTGACCACCTGCCCGGCGTTGCAGACCGTCCATTATGATGGATGGCTGCTGCGCCTGGCCGGGGGCTACACCCGGCGGGCGAACTCGGTCAACCCACCTTCGCACTCCAGAGTCCAATTGATGACGGTAATCCGG
>JBBSAN010000690.1:0-4209 GCA_038252265.1 Chloroflexia bacterium | reverse complement strand
GGTCGGTATCGGAGACATACGGCCACAGGTCGGTGGCAGCGGAGCGCAGCGCCCAGCGCCAGCGGAAATGAAACGTGAACTTGTCCATAACGTGAAAATTCCTGACCCATCATTGCAGAGATGGGGATAGCTGCCACGTTGCGTCCCCGCATAGACTCTACACACAGCGATCAACTATAGATTTGTAAGAGTATTATACGCCGTGTCCCTGCCTCCTTCCAGACCAAAAAGTGCTCACTTTTTGCCCACTTTGCCAGGTGCTGATCACCCGGCGGAATAACAGAAACCCCCGGCAGCACATTCCCAACGGGGGATATGTGCCGCCGGGGGCGGATGCTGGTTGTTGGACCGGGCGGTAACGCGGCTGGGTTACGCGCCGCAGCCCTCGATCAGCACCTGGGTGGTTTTGCTGCCTTTGACCTCGTAGATACTGGTCCACGCCCCTTCGTAATACTCCCCGTGGACGGCGATATCCATGTTCCCGTCGCCGTTCAGGTCTGCGATAGCCGTGACGTTGAAGTTGTTCGGTGCCGCAAAGTCTGCACCATCAGGGTAGAAGTCACCTTCTAGCATGGTGGTCTGTACCTTCCCGTTGATAACCTTCCGCAGCAGCACCAGGGAATAGTCGCCCGCCAGGGCGCTGGGTTTCACTCCGTCCACGTAGTTATTGGCGCTGAGCACCACTTCGGTCACACCGTCGCCATCCAGGTCCACCCGCAACAGTTGGGTGATCCGCACGGTGGGGTTGGCGATGCCGTTATCCTTGAGCACGGCGGCTACCGCGTCTTTATAGACCTGCTGGTTGGTGCTCTGGCTCAACACGGCGCGCGGCATCCCTTTCCATGACCCGCCAACGCCGAGGATCGGGGCGGTGACGCGCACCTGGGGCGAGAGGGTGAGCACCTGAGTCTCTTCGCACGGTGCCCCGGCGGATGCGGGCTTCGAGCCTTTCACGGTGCCCACGTACCCTTTCAGCCCATAAAGCCGGTAGGGTTCCCCCCCCTTAAGCAATGGGGCCACCTGCGCCGCATTGATCCACAGCTTGTTGACCGTGCCACCAAGCAGAAAGCCGGTTTCGGGATCCACAATCGGGTAGACGGGCGTCGCCGCAGCAGCCTGCGTCGAGCCGGGGACGCTGACCGCGAGGGCGAGCAGCAAAAGACCGAGGACCTTGAACAGCGTTGACATCGTAGGCGCTCCTATGTTTAAATGTAATGAGATCGGTTGGTTGATGATGCCGCCTCATTGTAGCTGTCAGCCAGGGGGCTGTCAAGCAATGCCCAGGCCGATAAACACTCCCTGATCAGGGCCAACCACCGCAGTCGGCTGCCAACGTCAGGAAGATAGACGACAGGAGTGGACCCATGAATTCTATTGCCCATTACCGGGGCGCGTTACTGGGCTTAGCGACGGGGGACGCCGTGGGCACTACCCTGGAGTTCACGCCCCCCGACAGCGTCATCCCGATCCAGGACATGGTTGGCGGCGGGCCGTTCCACCTCCAGCCGGGGCAGTGGACCGACGACACCTCGATGGCGCTTTGCCTGGCCGAAAGCCTGATCGAGTGCCGGGGGTTCGACCCGGTGGACCAACTGCAACGCTACGTCCGCTGGTGGCGCACCGGGCACCTGAGCAGCACCGGCACCTGCTTCGACATCGGCACCACGGTGCGCGAGGCGCTAACCACGTTCGAGCGGACAGGCCGCCCCGACAGCGGCGTGACCCACGACCGCTCTGCCGGGAACGGCTCGATCATGCGGCTGGCCCCGGTGCCGCTCTTTTTCGCCCGCGACCCGGCGACCGCGATCCGCCGATCGGGGGACAGTTCGCGGACCACCCACGGAGTGCAGGCGGCGGTAGACGCCTGCCGCTACCTGGGGGCACTGCTGGTCGGGGCGGTGCAGGGCACCCCCAAAGAGGAATTGCTGGGGCCGCGCTATAGCCCCGTCCCCGGCCTGTGGGAGGCCGACCCGCTCACCCACGCGATTGATGCGATCGCCGCCGGATCGTTCAAAGAACGCTACCCGCCCGATATCCAGGGCAGCGGCTATGTGGTGCGCTCGTTAGAGGCGGCGCTGTGGGCTTTCTATCAGACCAGCACGTTCCGCGCCGGATGCTTGCTGGCAGCCAACCTGGGCGACGATGCCGACACCACCGCCGCCGTCTACGGCCAACTGGCCGGGGCCTCCTACGGCGACGAGGGCATCCCCGCCGAATGGCTCGCCCGTCTGGCCCAGCGCGACCTGATTACCCGCTACGCCGAGCAGTTGCACGCCCTGGCCGAGGCAGTGTGAGTGGGGACAAGGTCACCTATTCAGATCTGCTACAAAGCCAGTCGGTATTAGCCAACTCTCTCCCGCTGTCATCCTGACCGCCACGAAGGATCTTGTTGGGGCCACCAAGTCGTCAGCGGAGATCGGGATCGTGACCCCTGCACCCCTGCCCGCCACGACGATCCTTCGCAGCGCTCAGGATGACAGCGGGAGTATCATAAAGAAGGATCGCATTCATGCCGCAGTTGCCGCCCCACGCTGACGATGTTCCCCGCGACAAGATGGGCTATGACCTGTTCCTGGCGCTGGGCCAGCCCGGCTGCCCGATCTGCCGCCTGACCGCCCTGGCGGTAACCCGCTATCTGGAAACCACATCATACGACAACGTGACCGATATCGAGACCCGGGCCACGCTGCGGGCGACGCAGGGCTGGTGCGCCAGCCACGCGCAACAATGGTTGGGCCAGCGCGACTCCCTCGGCACGGCGTTGATCTACAAAGATATACTGGACAATGTGCGGCGGGCGCTCCTTGCGGCGGCGGCACTGCCCGCCCCGGAGGGCGAGCCGGAGGCGCTGTTCAGCCGCTTGCGAGGGCGATTGGGCGGGAGCGGCGGGGCGCGCCCCGGCAGCCAGATTGCCGAAGCGATCGGGCCGAGCGCGGGTTGCCCGGCCTGCGCCATCGCCCGCCACACGGAGCGCATCACCACCGCTACGTTTGCCGGTGCCCTCGGATCGAGGGCGTTCCTGGCCGCCTATCGCCAGCATCCCACAGGGATCTGCCTGCCGCACCTGCGGGCGGTCTTGCCGCTGATCACCGACCCCGCCCTGGTGCAGGCGCTGGCGGCGGCCCATGCCGCGCTGCTGGCGCGGATCAGCGCAGACCTGGCCGAGGTCATCCGCAAAAACGACTATCGCTTCCACGACGAGGCACGCGGCGACGAGTTCCAGGCCCCGGTCCAGGCAGTCGAGCAGGCAGCGGGCAGCTTACCGAACCTCAGCGCGGGGAGCTAGCAGCAGGCGCGGTCAAGCGGAGAGTTGCCCCGGCAGTCACCCGGTGCCGGGCTAGGGCTTGCTCCGCGCCGGTGTGGACTTGTTCACATCCTCGCGGGTCAACACGCTGATCCGGCCATCGCTCTCGACATGCACCTCTGCCACCTCCGACAGATCGCTGACCCCTTGCAGCCGGACCTGGCTCATTAATTCATCCTCGGTAATCAGTTCCTGGCGCATATTGCGGCGCAAAAGTTGCCCGTTTTTCACCAGCGGCAGGGGCGGCTGGCGCACCAGCCGTTCCAGGAGCGGCACCCGGTAGGCCAACCAGTTGATGGCATAATGCCAGATAATGATCGTCGCCACCAGGATCACCCCGTCCATCACCGACATATACTCGTGGGTCAGCGCCCGGTCGGCGGCATGAGCAAGCAACACGACCAGCAGCAGGTCCGCTGCACCCAAGGTGCCCGAGGCCCGGCTTAAGGTGAAGCGCAAGACAAAAAAGAGGGCCAGATAGACCAGGGTCGCGCGAAAAATCGTTGCCCCCACCGGGAGGCTGGGGATCAGGAAGTCGTGCCAATCAATACCAATCAATTGCTCCATTGGGTTTTCTCCACGATGGCGCAGCCTCCCGGTTCCGCAACAGGTGTTACTACTGGGCACTGCATCAACATCTACAAGCGAACGCCGCACGCCACTCACGGCGAGGCGGCGCTGGGTCACCCGGCGGGGGAGGGACCATCTCCCACATGGTATTACCCCCGCAACAGGGACTCGGCTCCGTCGATCCAGCCGGTAACGCCGTACAGACATTCGGGAGATAAAAGATGAGCGACAAGGCAACACCTCATCGCTCAATCGTCAGTGGTCAGTGGTCAGTGGTCAGTGGTCAGTGGTCAGTGGTCAGTGGTCAGTGGTCAGTGGTCAGTGGTCAGTGGTTG
>JBBSAN010000689.1:0-4212 GCA_038252265.1 Chloroflexia bacterium | reverse complement strand
ACCCCCAACCCCCAACCCCCGCGTCCCCTGACCCCTGACCCCCGCCCCCTGACCCCTCGTCCCGCGCCTTATCGTGCAGCAGCAAGCCCAGCACCTGGATCGTCTTGCCCAGGCCCATATCGTCGGCCAGGCACGCACCCAGGCCCCAGCGGCGCAGGAAGGCCAGCCAGGATACGCCGCGCAACTGGTAGGGACGTAAGGTGCCCTGCAAGCCGGGGGGCGGTGGCAAATCGGGCGGGCGCTCCACGCCGCGCAACTGCGCCAGCAGATCGCGCAGCCAGCCGGTGGTCGTGACTTGCGTGACCGGCAGGCCGGTGTCGGGCGCGGCGGCCTCGGCGGGAGTGGACAGTGCGTCCTCGCCCGCGTCCAGCCCCAGGCGCAGGGCATCGCGCAAGGTCAATTGCCCGCCTTTGCCCCGCGTCTCCCAGAAGCGGATCGCCGCGTCGGCATCGCCGGGGCGCAACTCCACCCACTGCCCCTTCACCCGGATCAGCGGCGTCTTCAGTTGGGCCAGGCGCACGAATTCTTCAGGGCTGATCGTGTCCTCGCCCAGCGCCACCGCCCAATCGAAGGCGACCAGGCTGTCCATACCCAGCAGGCCGGAAGAGGTCTTGTCGTTCTCCTTGCCGGGGGCCAGGGTCACCTTCAGGCCGGGTCGTGCCCCGCGCTTGGTCCACCACGGCGGCACCAGCACACCGAACCCGCCCGTTTCCAGCAGCGGCCCGGCCTCGCGCAGGAAGGTATACGCTTCGCTCACATCCAGGTCGGCGGCGCTGGGGGCGGCGGTGTGGAGGCTGGCCGCGATCGGGGGGAACAGCCGCCCCGCCTGCCCCAGCCCGGCCAGCAGCCGTTCCTGCGGGCGGTCGAAGCGGCGGTTGAGATAATGCAGGGTGGTGCCGCCGCTGCGCCAGACGGTGGTGACCGGCACGAGGAGGCTCAGGTCATCGGTGGCCTGCAAGAAGTAGCGCAGGGTCCAGGGCTTGGGGGCCGCTTTGGCATCCTCGGCGGGCGGTTCCAGGCGGAAGCAGATGCGGAACGCCGCCTCGCCCACTGCCGCCTGCAACGGGTCGCGCCAGGCATGGTACTGGTCGCGGAACCGCTCGATAGCGGCGGGCGTGCTGTGCGCGGTGCTGTCCAGGGTGAGCAGGCCCAGGATCCATTCCTGGGGCAGGCGGGCGGTTTGCGAGGGGCCAGGCAGCGGTGCACCGAGCGCCCAGGTCCACACCGCCGCCGCGATGGTATGCTGGAGGAAGCCGTCGAGCAATACGTCGGGGGGTAGGGGATGTTCGGAGCGGCCCGGCGGCAGCACGGCGCGCGCGCTGGGCGGCATGGCGCTGATCAACTGGTGGCGGCGGATGAGGTCGCGGCTATCGGTGAAGACCGGTTCCCAGTAGGCCTGGAGCAGCCGCCCCTCGCCGCTGGCGGCGGGTAGGAAGCGCTGCCCGGCGATCATTTCCAGCGCCAGTTGCGCCGCCGCTGCCCAGAAGTAGAGGCTTTCGTCCAGGGCCACGCCCGGCGGCAGGGTGGCGTGCCGCCCCGGTAGCCGGGCCAGCACCGTCAACGCGGTTGCGCCTTCGAGCACCAGCCCGCCGATCTTCCAGGGCCACAGCGCCACTTCGGTTGGGTCGGGGTCGCCCCGGTGCAGGGCGGGGGAGGGGCACGGCCCCTGCGCGGTGGAGGGCAGCAGGATGCGCGCCCCCTCGCGCCAGTTGCGCGGGATGCCGCCCGGCCCGGCCCCGGTCGCCTGTTCCAATGCCCCGATCAGCGCGGCGGCGCTCGCGGCGAAGGGATGCAACGCCCCGACCCGCCCGCCGAGCGGGTCCGCCGCGCCGTTTTCGCCCCACAGCAGCACGCTGCCGCTCGCGCCTGTCCCCCCATCGGGCAGCCAGGCTCCATGCAGTACGATCATAGTGGTCAGTGGTCAGTGGTCAGTGGTCAGTGGTCAGTGGTCAGTGGTCAGTGGTCAGTGACGAGGGATCAGGGGGCAGAATTTGTTGGTAATGATTCGCTCTAACCGCTAACCACTAATTACTGACCACTGACCACTGACCACTGACCACTCGCCCCTCACTTTCGTTTCAGCTTGAAGGTAATCGTGGTGTCGTCGGTGGTGATGCTGGTGATGCGGAACTCGGCGCTACCGAACCCGGCGCTGATCTGGCGGTTCATCTCGCTGCTCAGTAGCTCGTTGTTGATCCGGTCTACCGCCTGCCGCACCTGTTGGGGCAGGTTGAACGGCAGCCAGTCCAGCGGGATCGGGATATCCTGGATCTTGGGGTCGCCGTCCATTTGCAGCGCCAGTTGCCCGCTATCCAGCCGCACGCTGTTCTCCACCGTCGCCGCCACATCTACCACGGCGGCATGGAACATCGGTTGCAGCCGCATCCGGTTGCCGGGTTGGAGGTCGATTTCCACGCCGGTAACGGTCACATAGGGCAACACGATGGGATTGGTGGTCTTCAGCGCTTGCTGGGCCTGGCTGTTCAGGTAGCTTTCGCTGATGCTGATCGTGATATCGGGGTCGCTGAACGCGGGCACCTGGGGCAGCAGCGGGTGGTGGGGGGCGATCAGCAGCAAGAAGAACAGCCCCGTCGCGCCGCCCAGCATCCCCAGCAGCCAGACGATCAGGAGCGCCGCTACCTGGCGGCGACCCCGGCCCCGCCCGCCTCGTGCCCGGTGGCCTCCGGCAGGCAGCATGTGGGCCGCCGGGGCCGAGTCCGACCCCGGATGGATCACCGACGGCATGGCCTTCCCTCCACGGCAGGCGCGATCTGCCGCGTCGTGTCCTCCCGTGCTACTGTCGCGGTTGCCTCGTTATTCCGCATGTCAGATCGTCTCATGGGCGGTCAGGGCCTGGCTGGTCGGCAAGGGTCGGCAGGGGACGACCTCAGCCAGAAACGCTCTTGCCGGTAGGAGCAAGAATCAATCCACCTGGGCCGGTCGGCGCTTATAGCCCCGGCCCCCGGCTTTGCAACCAGGCTAGCAGGTCCTCGCGGTGGATGTAGGTGATTTCATGCTCGATATGATCGGCCTTCAGTTCGCCGTGCTGCACCGCGTGGCGGATCATATCCACGCTCATACCCAGCAGGTTGGCGACTTCCTGCACCCGGTAGCGGTCGTGGTGCAGGTCGGGCACCAGGTGCTGCCCGCCGGGGTTGGCGCTGTTCGCGTAGGCCTCCGGGTTTTCCAGGTCCGGCACCGGATGCTCGGTTTCACGGTTCTCGTCCATTGCTCCTCCTAAGAAGTTAGAAATCAGAAGTCAGAAGTCAGCCTTCCTGCTCACCACCTGACTACCGATTGCAATATATCAAGCCGAGTGACTGATTTCTGATTTCTGATTTCTGATTTCTTCCTTCTCGATCCGAGCCAGCCAGGCGGGCGGGTTCCGCAATTCGGCCAGGGTGGGCAGGAAGGCCGGGCCTTCCCACATCCGGTTGGCCGTGGCGACCCCGGCCTGGGCCACGATCTCGTTGATGAACGTCTCGCCCAGGCGGTATTGTTCCATTTTCAGCGCCAGGCCGGTCATGCGGATAAAGAGCTGTTCCGCCGGGCTGCGCCGGGCGGCGCGGGCTTCGAACTGCTCCTTGATATGCTCGTAGCTGGGCAGCAGGCGCTCCCCGACGGTGTTCATGATATAGTTGCTGTAGCCCTCGACCACGGCCATCAACGCCTGGAGCCGGTCGAACAGGGAGCGCTGATCGGGGGTCATCACCGCTTCGATCCAGCTATCGCCGTTGGACAGGTTTTCGCGGGCGCGGGTGATCACGCTGCCCACCCCGCCGAAGCCGGTCCGCAGCATGGTCATATCTTCCACGATCAGCTTGAAATAGTCCTCGATCAGGCTGTTGAAGTGGGCGCGCAGCCAGGGGTAGGCCTCGAACTCGAAGGCGTGGGTGGTCTCGTGGAGAGCGATCCACAACCGGAACTCTTCGATGTCCAGCCCCAGCTCTTGCTGCACGCCGCCGATGTTCGGCTCGACAAAATAGAGCCGCCCGGCGCTGGTCACCGGCTCGCGCCCCAGCAGGCTCAGGTCATCGCCGTCGGCCCCGGTGCCCGTCGTGAAAATGGTGAGTTGATTGCCATGTCTGTCCGCGCGGGTCAGCGCGTGCTGTTCCGCAAGTATGGCGGGACCGACGTTCGCCTCAACAACACCGAGTTCAAGATTGTTGCCGAAAAAGACATTCTCGGCATTCTGGAAGGCTAATGTCTGGT